>CABUBS010000273.1 GCA_902489855.1 uncultured Collinsella sp. | reverse complement strand
AGCTCTATGACGAGATCATCCCCGTCGAGAACGAAGACGCATTTGCCACCGGCCGCGCCGTGGGCAACAAGGAGGGCGTGCTCGTGGGCATTTCGTCCGGCGCCGCCGTGTGGGCCGCGCTGCAGTTGGCCAAGCGCCCCGAGAACGAGGGCAAAACTATCGTGGCCCTGCTGGCCGACACCGGCGAGCGCTACCTGTCCACGGCACTCTTCCAGGACTAGCCCCTGCTGTTGAACGGATGAGCCCAAGGCACGCCGGTCTCCCCTCTCTTCTGGCGGCCTGAGCCCATCTCGTTAGGGTGTCCCACGAAGCACCCGAACTTGCTACAATGTCTGCGGCGCGGAACCAGCCTCCCGCGCCGCTTTTCTTTTTTGGCCGCATGCCACCAAGGAGAACCTCCCCATGCACAACAAGCGCGTGCTCGTCGCCATGAGCGGCGGCGTCGATTCCAGCGTGACCGCGTACCTGCTCAAAAGCCAGGGCTACGAATGCGTTGGCGCCACCATGCGCCTCACCTGCCCTGCACCCGATCCCGTCACAGGCATGAGCAAGGTCGACCGCGACATCGCCGACGCGAAGGCCGTTGCCGAGCGCATCGGCATCCCCCACCACGTGCTCGACCTGCAGCAGACGTTCGACCGCAGCGTGATCGAGCGCTTTGTGAATGCCTACCAGGAGGGGCTGACGCCCAACCCCTGCATCATTTGCAACCGTCACATCAAGTTTGGCGCGCTGCTGGACGCTGCGTTGGATATGGGCTGCGACTATATCGCCACGGGCCATTACGCCAAGACGAGCCAGGCGCCCGATGGCACGTGGCAGCTGCACCGCGGCGAGGACCCCAAAAAGGATCAGAGCTACTTTTTGTATTCGCTTACGCAAGAACGCCTCACGCGCACTATTTTTCCGCTGGCAAGCCTGGACAAAGAGCGCGACGTGCGCCGCATAGCCGCCGAGCAGGGCTTTACTAATGCCAAGAAGGCCGAAAGCGAAGACATCTGCTTTATTCCCGACGGCGACTACGCGGGCTATATCGAGCGCCGCTGCGGTCATCCCGCTGCACCGGGCGACATCGTATGGCGCGACGGCAGCGTGGTCGGGCGCCACAACGGTGCACTGCGCTACACCATCGGCCAGCGCAAGGGCCTGGGCGTCGCGATGGCGCATCCCGTGTATGTGACGGGCGTCGACGCCGACAGCAACACCGTGCACCTGGGCGAGGCAGAGGACTTGACGGCCACCGCGCTCACGGCCAACGAATGGATCTGGAGCGCCCCTGCCGCGCGCATGGAGGCCGAGCTGGATGCCGGCGGCATTCGCGTGGGCGCCAAGTATCGCTACCGTCAGAAAGACCAAGCGGCGACCCTTACGCGCAGCGCCGACGGACAAATGCTGCTGACTTTTGACGAGCCCCAGCGCGCCATCGCCCCCGGCCAAGCCGTTGTAGTCTACCGCGGCGACATCGTCCTCGGCGGCGGCACCGTAACTGCTGCCATCAAGTAGCCGTACCCCCAATAAGTTGCGGTGAAATAGGGACTGTTTAAGCGTTTCAAACTTTG
>CABUBS010000272.1 GCA_902489855.1 uncultured Collinsella sp. | reverse complement strand
CCGTGCTGCCGACAGTCCGCATTGCCGACCTGCGCCGCGAGTTCTCGCACGGTAGCCGCTCCATGTTCTCAAAACCCTTGATGGAGGGCTTGGAGCGCGTAGTCGAGCATCGCGAAAAGGCCGTGTTGCTGCACAACCGTCGCGGCTTTGCGCCTTTCCTGATGTGCCGCGAATGCGGCTGCGTGCCCACCTGCAACCACTGCTCCACCGCGCTCACGTACCACGAACGCACGCACACACTGCAGTGCCACACCTGCGGATCGTCCTGGCGCGTGCAGCCCTATCCCGCGCCCACGAGCCGTTGCCCCAAATGTGGCAGTCGCTACCTGGCAAAAATGGGTCTGGGCACGCAGCAGATCGAGGACGCACTGCACCAGATGCTTCCCGAGGACGTCGCCATTATTCGCATGGATGCCGATTCCACGCGCGGCAAGGATGCGCACAAAAAGCTGCTCGAGCAGTTCGATGCGGCCGATTGCGCCGTGTTGCTGGGCACCCAAATGATCGCAAAGGGTCTCGACTTTCCCGAGGTCACTCTCGTGGGCGTGGTCAATGCCGACTTTGCCCTCAAGCTGCCGGACTTCCGCGCAGGGGAGCGCGCCTACGATTTGCTGGAGCAGGTCGCGGGCCGTGCCGGACGCGGCGATCGCCCCGGTGAGGTCATCATCCAGACCTATCTGCCCGAGGACCCGGTCATTCGTGCCGTCGCCGAGCACGACCGTTCGATCTTTACCGACTACGACCTGGATCAGCGCCGCGACGCGCTGTACCCGCCGTTTGTTCGCCTGGTCAACATCTTGGTGTGGTCGGCGAACCGAGACGACGCGCAGAACTACATCGGACGTATCGCAAAGCTTCTTAAGCGCCGCTGGCATGCCGCCGCGCCCGACTTTTTGCGGGCGGGGAGTGCCGTGCCGCAGGTGCTGGGCCCGGCTTCGTGTGTAATCGAGAGAGCCAAGGACCGTTACCGCTTCCATCTGCTTGTGAAGTCGCCCGTGGGGTACCATGTCTCTGATGATATCGACGCCTGCCTCAAAGAGGTGGGCTCCGTGCGCGGCGTGAGCGTGAGCGTTGACGTCGACGCCTATGATTTGATGTAACAACCCGAAAGGATGGCCATGGAAGCCAACGGAATCGTACTGTCGCCTGACCCTCGTCTGCGCCAGGAGTGCGCCGTCATCGAGGAGATCACCCCGGCGATCGAGGCACTTGCCGAGAAGATGAAGAAGATGATGTTCGAGAACGGCGGCTGCGGCCTGGCTGCCCCGCAGATCGGCGAGCTCATTCAGCTGGTCACCATCGACTGCGACTACAGCGACAAGAGCGACTACGATCCGTACGTGCTCATTAATCCCGTGATCGTGGAGCAGAGCGACCATCTTGTTCCGTTTAGCGAGGGCTGCCTGTCCATCCCCGGCATTAGCTGTGAGATCGAGCGTCCCGATCACGTTGTCGTCGAGGCGTACGACTTGGACGCCAACCTGATTCGCTATGAGGCCACGGGCGACCTGTTCTGTGTTTGCCTGCAGCACGAGATCGATCATCTGCACGGCAACACCATGTTCGAGCGACTGAAGCCGATGCAGCGCATCAAGGCGGTCAAGGAGTACCAGGACGCCCTGGCCCGCGGCGCTCGACCGGGCGAGACGGAGTAGATTGTTCGTCCCTGGGGACATGAACAAATATACCCAAAACCAAAGAAAGAGCCGCAA
>CABUBS010000271.1 GCA_902489855.1 uncultured Collinsella sp. | reverse complement strand
TGACGGCGACGATGAGCGACTTGGCGCGACCGCGACACGATCGGGCGGCTTGCCGCCGCGACGAATGTTGCGGGTGCCACACGGGCACTCGAGGCGGTCGCGACCGCCGAGCGCAACATCGCCAGAAACGTTACTCCCCAGCTGGCCATCGAGGTCATGCTGTTCGATATCAGGAAGGCACTGAAATGCCGTTAGTCGTACCCGTTAAGTTTACCTACGCCTCGCGCGACCTGTGGTTCGACCCGCAGGATCTGGATATCCTCGAGGCAGATTACGCTATTTGCTCCACCGAGCGCGGAACCGAGATCGGTCTGGTCACGGCTGATCCCTTCGAGGTGCCACAAGACGAGATCGGTCAGCCGCTTAAGCCCGTGCTGCGCGTGGCGAGCGACATCGACCTACAGCTTGCCGACGACCTGGCCATCCAGGGCGACGAGGCCATGGTCGACTTCCGCCGCCTGGTCAAGGAGCTCGACCTCGAGATGAAGCCGGTCGGCGTCGAGTACCTGTTTGGCGGCGAGAAGGCCGTGTTCTACTTTGCGGCCGAGGAGCGCGTCGATTTTCGCCAGCTCGTCAAGGATCTGTCCTCGACGCTGCACATTCGCGTCGACATGCGCCAGATCGGCGTGCGCGACGAGACCCGCCTGGTGGGCGGCTATGCCCAGTGCGGACAGGAACTCTGCTGTACGCGCTTTGGCGGACAGTTTGAGCCCGTCTCGATCCGCATGGCAAAAGAGCAGGACCTGCCGCTCAACTCGTCCAAGATCAGCGGCGTTTGCGGCCGCCTGATGTGCTGTCTGCGCTATGAGTTCGAGGCGTACAAGGACTTTAAGAGCCGTGCGCCCAAAAAGAAAACGCTCATCGATACGCCGCTTGGCAAGGCGCGTATCCAGGAATATGACACGCCGCGCGAGCAGTTGGTGCTGCGCCTGGAGAACGGCAAAGTCTTTAAGGTCAACCTGGCCGATATGACGTGCTCGGAGGGCTGCAAAAAGAAGGCTGCCGAGCAGGGCTGCAACTGCCGCCCCGACTGCGTGACGCGCGACGTGCTCGAGCGCATCGAGTCGCCCGAGATGCGCCTGGCGCTCATGGAGCTCGATCGCGAGAACGGCGTCGACGTGGGCGATGGTCTGTCGAGTGCCGACCGTCTGGCCGGCACGTCGATGCCCAAGCGCCGTCGTCGCGATGCCGAATCCGATGCTCGCGCCGGTCAGGGGCAGGGCGAGGGCCGTGGCCGCGGAAAGGGCCGTGGTAAGGTTGAGGCACCCGAGGCCGAGGAGGCCGCCGGTGGCCGTCGTCGTCGCAAACGCTCGGGTTCGGGCGATGCCGGCGAGGTCGCTCCCGCAGGCAAGAACGCTTCCCGCGAGCGCGAGGCTCAGCAGCCCCAGCAGCAGAATCGCGGCGGTGGCATGAACCCCACACGCCGTCGTCGCCGTCATCTGTCGAGCGAGGAGCGCGAGGACGCCTTCCGCGCCGCAGCTGCTCGCGAGGCTGGTGCCGCCCCCAAGGGTGGTTCGGGTTCCGATGCGCCTGCCGACAAGGGCGGCAAGTCACGTGGCGAGGAGGAGCGCGCGCCGCGTCCGCGCCGTCGCCATTCCTCGGGCGCGCAACAGAAGCCCTCAGTGCCCTCCGTGGCCGATCAGGTCTCGGATGGCGAGGTCAAGGTCACGCGCCGTCGTCCCGGAGATGGCGGGGGAGCGGCTGCCAAGGCTTCGCGTGGCGCCGCTCGCGACGAGCGCGAGCCGCGCGAGGATCGCGG
>CABUBS010000270.1 GCA_902489855.1 uncultured Collinsella sp. | reverse complement strand
TCCCTGCATCCGCCCGGCTCAGGACCGCGTGCTCGAGGCGCTGCCTGCAATGGGCAGCATCCTGAGCGGCAACGATGCCCTGCGCGGAGCCCTTGCCGATGGCCTGATGCTCAAGGACCCGGGTGCGGCGTATTACGTGTACGAATGCTCGGGCGAGCCGGGACGCGTGACGGGTGTCGTGGCGATCTGCCCGACGAGTGTACTTGCGGGCGACAAGGGCGATGCCAGCGCTGACGTGGCCGCCGCCGCGCGCGCGATCGCCGAGCTCAAGGTGCAGCCGCGCCCCGTCTCGCTCGCCTACGAGGCCTCGCCCGTCATGGATATCATCCTGGGCGCCGCCAAAGAGGGCGCGTCGCTCTACGCCGTCACCGACCCCGCGGGCATTACGCACCGCGCGTGGGAGGTCAAGCGCGAGGACGCCGTCGGGGCCATCCGCGCTATGCTCGACCAAGCACCGGAGCCGGCACTGGCCGACGACCCCGCCTACGCCGCCGCTCTGACCGGGGCGTCGCAGCTGCTGGTCGATGAGACCCGTGCCGCCGGAACGTACACCGGCAAGGAGCCGTTCAACTTTACCGTTGCCGTGCTCTTCCCCGCCGCGCAGGTCAGCGGCGCCGCGCCGCAGGTTCCGACAGGTCTGTTCACGCACCAGGTCGCGCGGTTCTAGCAAGACCAGACCGCCCAACACAAAAATCGGCAGCTCAACAAACAGGGGGCGGAGATGCAGCAGGTACATGCATCTCCGCCCCTTTTGCGTCGAGAAGTTATGCCGGCGACCCGCGCCGCCGCGCTCGCGTTATCCGCGCTGCGGACCTGCAGTAGCCACAAGCGGCTCAAGCCCCAGCTCGCGCGCATAATCTTCCTGCGTAAAGACTTCGACCAGTTCAAACGTATCCGCAACATCGTCAAACGCAAAGTGCAGCACCGAGCAGTTGCCCGGAACGCGATCGCGTTCATCGGCCGCCGCTCCCCTCACGTGATCCAAAAACTCCTTGATGGCCGAGCCATGGCTTACCGCGAGCACGCACGTATGGTCCGGACGCTGCATAAGATCGGTCAGCGTCGCCACCATGCGCGTGCGCACCTGGATCTGGCCCTCGCCGCCAAACTGCCGATAGAAGTCGCGCCACGGGCGCTCGGGCATAAGCATCACGCGCTCGGCCTCAAAGTCGCCAAAGAACCACTCACGCAGGCCGTCCAGGCGCTCGTACGCCAAGCCCGGCCACAAGTTGGCGATAGTCTGCTCGGTGCGATGAAGCGTAGAGGTGTAGGCATGATCGGGCTCAATGCCGCGCGCACGTAAAAACATGCCGGCGCGCGCCGCCTGGTCGCAACCCAACTGCGTAAGCGGCGAGTCACTCCACCCCTGAATGATACGCTTAAGGTTGAATATCGTCTGTCCATGACGGACCAGATACAGATCTTTATTCATAGGGGTCCTTTCGTTCGTTACCAACCCAAGAGCGAAAACGCCCCGTCGCAATAGCCAAAATGAAGCACGGCACCGTTGTCGGGTAGCTCTCCCCCGCCAGTCACATACTCAAGAAACTCCTGGCAGGCTGAGCCGTGGGAAACCGCCAGCACGCAGTCGTGCTGCGGCCGGGCCATAATACGGGACAGCGCCGCGACCATGCGCGACTGAAGCTGCACTTCCGACTCGCCGCCAAAGGCCACCGGATAATCGCCCCAGGGCTGCGGCGGCATCTCGCGATTTGATGTGCCCTCCAGCGAGCCAAAATGCCACTCACGCAGGTCATCGACCAGCTCAATGGAACGGCCCTCGCCAA
>CABUBS010000269.1 GCA_902489855.1 uncultured Collinsella sp. | reverse complement strand
CAACGCCGCAACCGTCAATCACAAAGGGCGGGATGAAGTCGAGCAGGCCCTGGATGGCGCCGGAACCCAGATAGAAGGCGCCGCCACACAGCAGGAAGTACTCGAGGCAGCCCCAAAGTCCAAGTCCCCAATGAACGGCGTAAATGCCTTTGAGGTTTCCCTTGAGGGCGAACTTGTCTGCCATGTCGACAAACACGGCGAACAGGGCGTTGGTAATGTTGCCGATCGTCAGCGAAAGGACGGCGATGGGCATGGCGAGTGCGATGGCCGTCTCGGTACCCTGACCGAGCTGAATGGCAAACGCGCAGGCGAGCACGCCGCCGACGGTTTCGTTAGGCGGCACGTAGGCGCCGATGGAGATCGAGCCCATGAACAGCAGCTCAAGGCTTGCACCTACGGCAAGGCCAGTCTGCAGGTCCCCCAGCACCAGGCCCACGAGCGGGCACAGGACGATGGGGCGGAACGCGTAGAGGGTGCCGAGCTGGTAGTCGAGGCATCCAAACGCTCCGACTAAGCCGACGAGGATTGCTTGGACAAGCATAGTTCCTCCCAATAAGGAATATCGAACCGTCGTCACACCCGTCGCGCGCGTTGTTGATATCAATTCCGGGAGTTCGATCACACGGCTCGAAGCGTACCTGGTGTGCTGCGAACACCCATGCCAGGTACAAATGATTTGATACCAATTATAGATATGCAGGTTCTTACTATTTAATACCACTCGCTCAGCGGGGTGTTTTTTACCGTAAACGGCAGACGTATCCCATCAGGCGCGCTCTTTGTTTCGATGGCGAACAAGCGCCACCAGAAAGCCATCGCCAAAGGCATCGTATGCCAAGTTGCCTACAATCACCAAAACGATTATCGCCGCGCCCAAAAACTCGTTCCAGCGAAAGACCTCGCCAAAGAGGAGCGCCGACCAGCAGGGAGCGAGCACGACCTCGCTCATGCAGACCAAGTTGGCCGCAAACGCGTTGGTGCGCGCAATCCCCTTGGCATACAGCACGCTCGCAAGGCCACTGCAAAAAAAGCCGTGTACCAGCATAAGCCCCCACTCAAACGGTCTCACGGAGTCTAGGGCACCGGCAAAATAGACGATCGGCAACATCGAGATACCGCAGGAGATGAGCGAGGACACCATGGGCGACGCATCGGGGCGAGAGTTCAAAAAGAAACACAGCCCAAAGGTGGCGCCCGAAATGACGGCAAGCAGGTTGCCGAGCATGCCCTCGGCACTCAAATCGCCTAAAAAGAAAAGTCCCATACCCGTAAAAGCAACCACCACGGAGGCAATCTTCGCAGGCGAGGGCAACGTGCGAGTTGCGAGCGATTGATACACGATAACGAAAATCATCGAGGTGTACTGCAGGACAATCGCGTTGCCGACCGTCGTGAGCTGGTTGGCAAAGTTAAACGTGGTGCCCGTCACGAAGTTGCAGACGGCCACAAGGACAATAAGACGGCTGACGCGGAGGATGGGCCTGCCGACGAGCAGGATAAAGAGCGCCATAAATATTGCCGTAACGGCACCGATCAAAAGAGCTGACTGCGAATTGGCGCGAACGAGGATGCCGATAAAACTCCACAAGAGCGCCGTGCCAAATAGATACATCGCCCCGCTCACGCCATTATCGGGCGGATTGTCAGATCGAATCACGAAGCACCTCCAGCTAGCTTTCGGTAATAAAAAACGGCGACCGCAATGGGTCGCCGTTTCCCTTGGGGGCAGAATAGAACGCAGGAGCCTACGCCAGCACGCCGAAGAACGCGCCGATGATGCCCACGACCATGGTGGCCACGA
>CABUBS010000268.1 GCA_902489855.1 uncultured Collinsella sp. | reverse complement strand
AAGATGCACTAGGCCTGGACGAAGTCCGGGCCCGCGCCTTTAGACGCGAGCCCGGAGCCCGTGGGTTATACCCTAAGAGCAAACCACCCTTTTTAAGGGTGGTTCTGATTGCTTGCATGTCCTCGGCAGCATTTGCCCAAATGGTGAATGCTGGTGCCGGCAGGTTGCCGAGTGCATGTTGCGGGTATACCCCATGCGTACCATGATCCAAACACTGTGAGGTGTCTGCGCGTGTGCGCGATAATTCATTTTGGAACTGACGGTTGGCGCGCTCGCGTCGATGAGGACTTCACTGCCGATAACGTTGCCCGTATCGCCGATGCCGTCGGCGAGTTGTGGCAAAAGACCAATCCGGGCAAAACGGTATATATAGGGTTCGACACCCGGCCCCTGGCGCGCGAGTTCGCTGAGCTTGCGGCGGGCGTGCTAGCAGCGCACGGGCTAGACGCCGTGCTCGCTTCGCGACCTGTCCCGACCCCTGCCCTTACGTGGGCGGCGGCTTATGACGGTGAAGCGTGCGGCGCGCTCATGGTGACGGGGTCCCATCATCCGCAGGGCTATCTGTGCCTCAAGATTCGCATGGGTGACGGCTCGACCGCCAACCAGGATGTCATCGAAGAGCTCGAAGAGACTATGGCTCCCGAGCCAATGGGGATCGAGGGGCAATATCGCACCGCGGATATCATTCCTGACTATATGCAGGCGGTGGCATCGTTTGTCGATGCCGAAGCCATCCGCGCCGCGCACTTGCGCGTGGTTGTCGATCCCATGGGCGGCGCAGCCCAGGGCTATCTAGCCGACTTGCTGCGCGAGCTTGGCGTTGAGGTGCACGAGATTCACGCCGGGCAGGCGTCTGACCAAGAAGATATCTGCCCCGACCCCGTTGAACCGTGGGTGGACGCTTGCGAGCGCACGGTTATCGAGGACGGAGCTTGCGCTGGCCTGGTGACCGACGGCGACGCCGACCGTATAGGCGCGGTTGACGAGCGCGGCAGATATATACATCCGCATCAGATCATGGCGCTCGTTTTGGGCGACTTGGTTCAATTTCGTAATTTGGAGGGGCGCGTCGTCGTCAATCTTTCATGCTCGACGCTCGTGCGTCGCATTGCCGAGGCGCTTGGCTGCCGCGTGACCGTCAAACCAGTCGGTTTCAAATATATAGCGGCGGAGATGAAGAAGGGCGGCGTCCTCATGGGCGGCGAAGAAGCCGGTGGTATCGGCATCGCCGCGCATATGCCCGAGCGCGATGGAATCCTCGCCTGTCTGATTCTGTGTGAGCTTATGGCAAAGACGGACGCGCCTTTGGGCGTTCTGGTCGACCAACTCGAGGACAGTTTTGGTAAGACGAGTTACGGTCGACGCGACTTGCGCCTTGAGGCCGAAGATGCCGAAACGTTACGAACCCTGCTGCCGGGCGTAAACCCCAAGTCGATTTGTGGCAAGGTGCCGCAAAACGTTAGTCATATGGACGGCTTGCGTCTGTCATTCGAGGATGACACGTGGCTGCTGGTCCGTCCTAGCGGGACCGAACCAGTGGTGCGCGTCTACGCCGAGGGGTTCTCGGTGGAAGAACGTGATGAGTTGCTCGATGCTGGCTGTGCTTTAGCTAGGGGGACGTATCCGCTTTAACCATGAGACTGCCTTATATAAAGAGATGCTCGGCGAGCGGTAGTTAACGGCTGGCAAACGTTAGTCGGATCACAAGATGTGTAGGAAATGTGTACGCCCAGATTCCCGCCCACGGCGCCCCTCCGGTCTGGCAATATATCTCCTTGCCGCGCGGCCCGGTGGAACCGGATGAGCCGCAAAGCGTGCACCTT
>CABUBS010000267.1 GCA_902489855.1 uncultured Collinsella sp. | reverse complement strand
GCATGGCCACCGGACCCATCGAAACACATCTCCACCGTTCCTTCAACTGGGAAAACGGCGCCCCCGGGGCCCGGATGGGGCCTCGGGGGCGTTCGGCTAGCTGCGGGAACGGCCTGTCCGCTCAATGTGTTCGGCTGAGATCGGAAATCAACCACCCAGTCGTTGGGGACGTTCTTAAACGACTAGTCATTCAAGAACGTCCCCAACGACTACATAAAAGCGCCCCCAAGCGGATGTGTTTGAGAGCGCTTCTTGCTTGACTAGCTTTCGATATAGTCTTTGAGCTTGCTGCTGCGGCTGGGGTGGCGGAGCTTGGCCAGGGTCTTGGACTCGATCTGGCGGATACGCTCGCGTGTGACACCAAACTCGCGACCGACTTCCTCGAGCGTGCGGGGATGTCCGTCGACAAGGCCAAAGCGCAACTCGATGACCTTGCGCTCACGATCGGCAAGCGAGTCGAGTACCTGGGTGAGCTGCTCCTGCAGCATGGAAAAGCTGGCGGCATCGGGCGGAACGATAGCCTGGGAGTCCTCGATGAAGTCGCCCAGCTGAGAATCCTCTTCCTCGCCGATCGGGGTCTCGAGCGACACGGGCTCCTGCGAAATCTTCTGGATCTCGCGAACGCGGTCGGCGCTCATGTCCATCTCGGCACCGATCTCCTCGGGGGTCGGGTCGCGGCCCAGGTCCTGGAGAAGCTGACGCTGTACGCGGACGAGCTTATTGATGGTCTCGACCATGTGCACGGGAATACGGATGGTACGGGCCTGGTCGGCGATGGCGCGCGTGATGGCCTGACGGATCCACCACGTGGCGTACGTGGAGAACTTGAAGCCCTTCTGGTAGTCGAACTTCTCGACGGCACGGATCAGACCGAGGTTGCCCTCCTGGATCAGGTCCAGGAACAGCATGCCGCGGCCGACATAGCGCTTGGCGATGGAGACGACCAGACGCAGGTTAGCGCTGATGAGCGCCTGCTTGGCCTCGAGGCCCACGTTCTCAATACGAGTAAGACGACGCATCTCGGCGCGCGTGAGCTCGATCTCGCCTGCCTCGGCAGCCTCGAGCTTCTCGGTAGCCTCGAGACCGGCCTCGATCTTCATGGCCAGATCGACCTCTTCGGAAGCAGTCAGCAGGTCGACCTTACCGATCTCCTTGAGGTACATACGAACCGGGTCGCCGGTCAGCATCACCGTGGAGGCATCGATGCCGCGCACGCGCGAACGCGAACGGGACGTGCGCACGGTGCGCTTCTTCTTGCTCTTAGAAGAGCCCATCTCGGCATCGGCCTGGCGGGCCATCTTGAGCTCGTGATCGTCGAGCGAGCCGGAATCGTGCTCGTCGTCGTCATCGAAGTCGTCGGTATCGTTATCGTCATCGTCGACGTCCATGGGGGCGTCGTCGTTTCCGCTCGCGGAGATAATCTGGATGCCGCTGTTGCGCAGCGCGGAATACACCGCGGTGAGCTGCTCATCGGACACATCGATATCTTTCAGGGCGACCTGAATCTCGTCCTCGGTTACCGAAGTCCTGTTTGAGCCGTTGCCCATGAGCTTTGCAACGTAGGATTCCAGCCCAGTACCCGTGCTCTCAGTCTTTTTTGGCACAGATTCTCCCTTCATAGTCCACAGGACTCATTACTTTAGCACACACGTACACGTCTATACCCAAAAAGAGGGCTGGATATAGGCGAGAATACGCTGGTTGACCACAACATCTAGGCCTGATCGGTGCCGGCAGTCTCCAAACCGATCAAACGGAACGGGTCGGCCACACCGCCAATCGACTTCTGCAGCTCGCGCTGGCGCTGCGAATCCTGCGCCGCCTGCACCG
>CABUBS010000266.1 GCA_902489855.1 uncultured Collinsella sp. | reverse complement strand
TCTGCAGCTCGATGTTCTCGACAGCGGCCCGCCGGTCTCGAGAACTTCGACGGCCCGGTCGACTTTATCATCTGGACGACTACCCCGTGGACCATCCCCTCCGACCAGGCCGTTTCCCTTAAGCCCGGCGCCGCCTATGTCGCCGTTGAGCACGAGGGTCGTGCCGAGGTCATGCTTGAGGACCTGGCCCCCAAGTGCTGTGAGGAGTTTGGTTGGGAGTACACCCCGGTCATGGTCGACGGCAAACCCTACGTGGTTCCCGCCGAGACCTTCCACCACATCCACTACAAGCAGCCGATCTTTGACGGTGTTGAGGGCGTGGCGCTGCTGGCCGATTACGTCGGTGTCGACGACGGTACCGGTATCGTCCACAACTCGCCCGGTCACGGCGTCGACGACTACTTTGCCTGCCTCAAGGAGGGCATCACCGACATCTGCATGCCGGTCGATGACGACGGCAAGTTCTACACCGGCGAGGAGTTTGGTACCGGTGGCCCCTTCAGCGGTATGGATACCGATGAGGCCAACCCGCACATCATCGAGTTCCTGCGCGAGCGCGGCACCCTGGTACTTGAGAAGAAGATCACGCACAGCTATCCGCACTGCTGGCGCTGCAAGCACCCGGTGCTCTTCCGAGCTACCGACCAGTGGTTCGTCTCTATGGACAAGACCGGTTTGCGCGAGCAGGCTGGCAAAGAGGTCCGCGAGAACGTCAAGTGGTATCCGGCCCACGCGGCAAACCGCATCGGCGCCATGGTCGAGCAGCGTCCCGACTGGTGCATCAGCCGTCAGCGCAACTGGGGCGTGCCCATCCCGAGCTACACCTGCGCCGACTGCGGCGAGAAGGTCATGAACGACGCCACGCTCGACGCCGTCATCAAGCTCTTCCACGAGAAGGGCTCCGACGCCTGGTTCACCGACGCTCCCGAGAGCTACCTGGGCGAGGCCTGCGTCTGCCCCAAGTGCGGCGGCCATCACCTCAAGGCCGATAAGGACATCCTCGACGTGTGGTGGGATTCCGGCGTCTCCTGGAAGGCCGTCTGCGAGTACCGTCCCGAGCTGGAGTATCCGGCGGATGTGTACCTCGAGGGCTCCGACCAGCACCGCGGTTGGTTCCAGAGCTCGCTGCTCACCTCGGTTGGAGCCAACGGCCACGCTCCGTACAAGGCGGTCGTCTCGCAGGGCTTCACGCTCGACGGCCAGGGCCGCAAGATGTCCAAGTCGCTCGGCAACGTCATCGACCCCAACAAGGTCTGCGACGAGATGGGCGCCGACATCATCCGCTTGTGGGTTGCCTCCGTCGATACCAGCTCCGACGTGTCCATCGACCACGAGATCCTTGCTCGTACGTCCGATGCCTACCGTCGTTTCCGCAACACGCTGCGCTTCCTGCTCTCCGAGCTCGAGGGTCAGTTTGAGCCCGAGACCGACGGCGTCGCCTTTGCCGACCTGCTGCCGCTCGACAAGCTCATGGTTGCCCGCCTGACCCAGGTCCAGGCCGAGGTCGACGATGCTTACGCCAGCTACGAGTTCCCGCGCGCCTACCGTGCGCTCTACGACTTCGTGGTTACCGAGCTCTCCTGTTGCGGCCTCGACGCCCTGAAGGACCGTCTGTACTGCGACAAGCCCGGCTCGCTCGAGCGCCGCAGCGCCCAGACCGTGCTGGCCGAGCTCTTCTCGATGCTCATGCGCGACCTGCAGCCGATCCTGTCCTACACGGTCGACGAGGCCATGGCCTATGCGCCCGCCGGCTGCGTCGATCACCAGAAGTACGCCGCGCTACTCGATTGGTACAAGTCGCCCATCACGGTCGACGAGGCCAATGAGTTCGAGGGCGTGCTGCCTCGATGGCAACGGAGAGCT
>CABUBS010000265.1 GCA_902489855.1 uncultured Collinsella sp. | reverse complement strand
CGGCAAGGGCCAGCGCGGCCTCATCGTGTCGCCGCCCAAGGCCGGCAAGACCACGATCCTCAAGAAGATCTGCCAGTCTATCTCGATTAACAACCCCGAGGTGCACCTCATCTGCCTGCTCGTCGACGAGCGCCCCGAAGAGGTCACCGATATGCAGCGTTCCATCAAGGGTGAGGTTGTAGCGTCGACCTTCGATATGCCTGCCGACAACCACACCCGCGTGGCAGAGCTCGTCATCGAGCGCGCCAAGCGCATCGTGGAGCTGGGCGGCGATGTTGTGGTGGTGCTCGACTCCATCACGCGCCTCGCCCGCGCCTACAACTTGGCGGCGCCCGCCTCGGGCCGCATCCTTTCGGGCGGCGTCGATTCGGCGGCACTGTATCCGCCCAAGCGCTTCCTGGGTGCAGCCCGCAATATCGAGAACGGCGGCTCGCTCACCATCCTGGCCTCTGCCCTCATCGACACCGGTTCCAAGATGGACGAGGTCATTTTCGAGGAGTTCAAGGGCACCGGCAACATGGAGCTTAAGCTCGACCGCGACCTGGCCGACCGCCGCATCTTCCCGGCTATCGACCCCGTTGCCTCCGGTACGCGTAACGAGGACCTTTTGGTCGACGAGCAGATGCGTCCGTTTGTCTTTGGTCTGCGTCGCATTCTTGCTGGCATGAACAACACCGAGCGCGCAGCCGCATCGTTTATCAAGGGTCTTAAGGGCACCAACACCAACCAGGAGTTCCTGGTGCGTTCGGCCAAAAAGCACAGCGACTACGAGCAGACGTTCTAGGTTGTCATCCACACGCAGCGATAGTCATCAATGCGATAAAGGGTCGGGGCTTTGAGCCTCGGCCCTTTTCCATATCGCCTATCCGCGCTTATTTTTGACCATAAGACTGGCAAGCAGCACGTTTCCCGTTTCAATCCGACATCGTCGCTTGCAATCGACAGGGCGGTTTCGCATAATAGCTTTTAAGCTTCGCGACGGAAAACGCAGATGAAACGAACCATATACCGTTGCTTTGGGGCATAGCCCCGCTTCATCTTCTCTCGCGCAGCCAACTGAATGATGCGATTTGGGTGCTGGAAGATGGGGAGAGCTCATGGCTTCTTCTGATGCGACACAACGAGCAGTCCTTGCCGGACTTTCGTGCGGGATCGGCCTGGCCGCTCCCGTGGTTATGTATGCCGCGACGCTGCCGTTTTCGTCGGTGAACGAGACGGTCGTGGCGGGTGCGGTTCCCTTCGCCGTGGGTGCGGTGGCGGGCGTGGGTATCTATGCCGCCTCGCTGGGTATCTTCGAGTACCGTGCGCAGCGTGAAGAGCGTCTGTTCCAGCCCGATGCCATGGGCGGTGCCGCCAATCTCAATCAATATCAAAGTGAGTTTAAGACCGCCTCGATTCCAGCTCAGCAGCAGGATGCGACTCCTTACGCTGCGGCTTCTGCTTCTCAGACTCAGGCGGAGCAGTCTACCTCGGCATTCCTTTCCGGCCTAACTGGTGCGTTCCAGCGCCGTCATGCCGATGATGGTGTCCCTACCATCGCTCGAGCCGCAGATGCCATGGACGAGGCCGAGGCTTGGTCCATGATCGACAGTATGCTCGACGACGATTCGCCGGTGAGCTGCGACCCTGCGCGCTCGCGCGACGTCTATCAAGTCGCCATCGACGAGCTCACCAACGGCGGGCAGACCGGCTCCCTCAATCGCGACGACATCGCCGCCGCGGCGCGCGCCGTGTCGGGCTCCCAGGCCGCCCCTGCGGGCAGCACGGCGGCTTTCGTGGCACTCGTTGCCAACGCGGCAGCCAATAACGCCTACAACGCTACCTCGGGCGACGCGAACGCTTCTGCCGACAATTCGTACGTTGATGAAGC
>CABUBS010000264.1 GCA_902489855.1 uncultured Collinsella sp. | reverse complement strand
ACGCCCATCGCGGGGTGTTGGGCACCCTGGCCGGCAAACAGAAACGCTACGCTACCCATGCGGACGCACCCTTCAGGACGCGCTCGGCGCCATCGACCAGATCGTCAACGATTTCACGCGCGCTCTGGCGCTCGCTAACCATGCCGGCAATCTGTCCACACAAAAACGAACCCTCTTCGTAGTTGCCGTCCTTGGCGGCCTTACGCAGCGCACCGGTTCCCATAGCGCCGAGCTCCTCGGCACTCGCGCCGGAACCCTCGCTCTTGGCATAGGCGTTGGTGAAGGGGCTCTTGAGGGCGCGCACTGGATGTCCCGTCGAGCGACCGGTCGCACGCGTCGAAGTGTCGTTGGCCTTCAGGACCATCTCTTTGTACTGCTCCGAGACGGTGCACTCGTCTGCGACCAGAAAGCGCGTACCCACTTGCACGCCTTCGGCGCCCAGCATAAAGGCGGCCGCCACGCCGCGGCCGTCGGCAATACCGCCGGCGGCCACAACGGGAATGTCAACCGCATCGACGACCTGCGGCACCAGTGCCATCGTCGAGGTCTCGCCAATATGGCCGCCCGATTCGGTACCCTCGGCAACAACCGCCGTGGCTCCACGACGTGCCACGAGGCGCGCCAGCGCCACCGAGGCAACGACCGGGATGACCTTGATGCCCGCCTCGTTCCACGCCTTCATGTACTTGGCGGGATTGCCGGCGCCCGTCACGACGACCGGCACTCGCTCGTCAATCACGACCTGCGCGACCTCGTCGGCAAACGGGCTCATGAGCATGACGTTGACGCCAAAGGGCTTATCCGTCTTGGCGCGCAGCTCATGAATCTGGTCGCGAAGCCAGTTGGCGTCGGCGTTCATGGCCGCGATGATGCCTAAGCCACCCGCCTCGGACACTGCGGACGCCAGCGAGGCATCGGCAATCCAGGCCATACCGCCCTGGAACACGGGCTTTTCGATGCCGAGCAGATCGCAGAGAGGAGTCTTGAGCATCTCTACTTCTCCAATGCCGCCTCGACCGTATCGGCGAACTCGCCGACCGTCTTGGGGTTCTCCTCGGTATCGAGCTGGATGCCAAACTCGTCCTCGACGGCGACGAGGATCTCGACGGTGCCCAGGCTGTCGAGACCAATCTCCTCGAGCGTGGACTCGGGCTTCATCTCGACATCGTCAAGACCGGCGGTCTCGCGGATAACGTCGCAAACGCGCTCGAAGGTCTTCTGATCTGCCATGGTAGTTCTCCTTTGTTTGTGCCCTAGGGGCGTTTTTTCCTATGTGCAACTACTTCCAACGAAGCAGATAGCCACCTATATCCAGGCCGGCGCCAAATCCAACGAGGGCGATGGTGTCGCCCGCATTCAGTGCGTCGGTGCGTGCCAGACGGTCAAGCGCAAAGGGAATGCAGGCGCTCGAAATGTTGCCGGTCTCGCGCAGCGTTCGAACCACGCGCTCATCTGGCACGCCGAGGCGCTTGACCGCCTGACTCAGGATTCGTTCGTTAGCCTGATGGAATACAAAATGGTCGATGTCTTCGACCGAAATGCCCGCATCGCCCGCAAGCTTATGGACCGTGTCGCAGATGGCGTTGACGCCGAACTTGAACACGCGGCGGCCATTCATGGACAGCACGCTCTTGCTATCTGCGGAAGCCTTAAACGGCGAGGTGCCGACCAGACCGGGAACGTGTAACGTCTCGACGTCGGGCGCCGTCGAAAGCTCAACGGCAAGGGGGCTGTCTCCCCCAGCCCCAATCACTGCGGCGCCTGCCCCATCGCCAAAGAGCACGCAGGTGGCGCGGTCGGTCCAGTCGAGCGCGCGCGTCATCTGCTCAGCAGCAACGATAAGCACGCGCTCGGCACGACCGCGAGAGCCGCCACGTCTGTACCACCGAGTCACTT
>CABUBS010000263.1 GCA_902489855.1 uncultured Collinsella sp. | reverse complement strand
GGCCGTGCTCGTCTCGAGCTTCATCAGGTCGCCCAGGCCCCGCCGCGTCCTTAAAGCAGAAGGCTATCCCACTCGGGCCGCAGGCACCGTGTTGCTCGCCCTCGCCCGCTTGGAAGACCAAGACGGCTTTTTTGCCCTGGCGCATCAGCTCGAGGAACAGATGGGGGCAGACGCACTCGAAAACTCTCCTTGGTACCTGCTCGCCCGCACGATTCTGCTGTTCAAAACAAACAAGATGCGCCCGGCGACGCGCGCGCTGCGTGAGTTCGCCAACCGTTGCGAGGGCGGCGCGTTCTTCTTGCTGAACCCCATGTACCAGACGCCGTATCTTCCCTGCCGACCCGAGCCGCGCGACCCCTGGGACCTCTCGCACCAGGCGGCTTGGGAAGCCGACGGCATTATCTCGGACACCCCCGACTTTGCCCCCTGGGCCAACGCCTGCGAAGACGTATCGCAGCTTGCCCAGGAATTTGCGCGCCGCTACGGCTTTTAGCGACGCGATCGCCCCGACCATGTCATTCACGTTAGGAACGACTTCATGAACTTCCGCTCATCTCTCGCCTGCACCTCGAGCGATATCGCCCGCTGGGGGCTGCGCTCTATCCTTAAGCGCCAGGGCGGCGTACTCCCCGGCCGCATCGCCATGAAGATCGACCCCGAGTTGCTGAGCGACCTCGCCGGCCTTGTCGACCGCAGCGTGGTGATTACCGGTACTAATGGCAAGACCACCACCTCCAACCTCATCGCTGACGCCGTTGCTGCCAGCGGCGCTACCGTGGTGTGCAACCGTGCCGGCAACAATATGGAGCCTGGCGTGGTGGGTGCTCTGCTCGAGGCCCGCGGCGGCCTTAAGCACGCCAGCAGCGGCAAGCGCGTGGGCGTCTTTGAGTGCGACGAGCTCTACACCGTACGCGTTCTGCCCAAGCTCAAGCCGACGTACTTTGTGCTGCTCAACCTGTTCCGCGACCAGCTAGACCGCTACGGCGAGATCGACCATACCCAAGACGTCATCGCCCATGCGTTGGAGCTCTCTCCGACGACAACGCTCATCTACAACGCCGACGATCCGCTGTGCGCCTCGATCGCCGCGCGCGTCCCCAACACGAGCATCGCCTTTGGCATCGACGGCGCCACGGGCACCGAGTCCGACCGCATTAGCGACTCGCGTTTTTGCTCGCAGTGCAACGCCCCGCTGGAATACGACTATGTGCAGTACGGACAGCTGGGCGCCTATCATTGCCCTTCGTGCGGCTGGGGTCGCCCCGCGCTGCTCCGCCGCGTGACGGGCGTTGAGCTCGGCTGCGACGGCTACGGCTTTGACCTGGCCTTTGGACCCGAGGCCAACGCGCCCGCCGTGCACATCGCCACGCGCTACAACGGCCTGTACATGGTCTATAACGTTGCCGCCGCCTTCTTTGCGGCGCACGAGCTGGGCGTGGACGCG
Organism: uncultured Collinsella sp.; assembly: GCA_902489855.1. Classification (GTDB taxonomy): domain Bacteria; phylum Actinomycetota; class Coriobacteriia; order Coriobacteriales; family Coriobacteriaceae; genus Collinsella. The sequence goes on along the minus strand of CABUBS010000263.1, from coordinate 460 downwards.
GCGCATCTGCAGCCCACGCTCGATGCCTACGTGCCAGCAGGTGGTCGTATGGGCCGTTGGGATATTGCCGGCCGCACCGTCGAGGCCAACCTGGCCAAGAATCCCGTGGGCTTCGATCGCCAGATCCAGTCCATTAAAACGGCAGGTGGCAGGCTCTGCGCCTTCTTCCTAAACGATAACGATGCCGACGGCCACGATGTCTCGTGGATCTACGATGTCGACTTCGAGCGCATCGCCGACGCGCCGGGTCTTGTCGCCTTTGCCGGAGGCACGCGTGCGCACGACATGCAGGTACGCCTCAAGTACGCCGGCATCGATGCCGCGATTATCTCGGACGTCGCGCAGGCGATCGGCGCCGTGGCAGACGAGGCCGCCGATGACACCTTCTACGCCGTCGCCAACTACACGGCCTTCCCGCCGCTGGTCAAAGAACTCGACGGACTCAAAGGCACCGATGCGG
>CABUBS010000262.1 GCA_902489855.1 uncultured Collinsella sp. | reverse complement strand
TGATGGCCTTGGAGAAGAACGCAAAGCGCTCGCCGTCGTCAAAGAAGCCGTACGGATAGTCGCGCGCAAAGTAGCGCTCATTGTCGATGAACATATACGTGACGCCGTCGTACTCGAGCTTCTCGAGCCCACAGTACTCGTTGCGCCAGCCCAGGCTCACGTAAAAGTCGGAGAAGTGCTCCATCTGCGCCTTGTACTCGTCCTTGATGGTTGCGTACTTGGGCACCATCACGATGACCTCGGCGCCGGCGCGCACAAGCGCCGCAGGCAGTGAGCCCGCCACGTCGCCCAGGCCACCGGTCTTTACAAACGGTGCGCACTCGGCCGAGGCAAACACGATCTGCATCTTTTTGCTGGAATCAGCCATATTGTCTCCCATGTTGTTATTCGAGAATAGCCGCCTGGCGCAAACCGGGCGGCTATTCTACATGTTACGAGCGATGTTGCGGTGCCAACGTTAACGTACGATGGTGGTGTCGGAAGTTAACGGAGCCTTGCCCAGCACCAGGATGTTCTCGGGCGTGCCGCGAAGCTCGGTGTTGGTGGGAACCACGTTGTTCTTGTCCAGGATGGCGTTCTCAACGCGTGCGCCGCTCTTGATGATGCAGCTCTGGTTGATGATCGAGTTGGTCACCGAAGCGCCTTCCTCAACCACGACGCCGCGCGACAGGATCGAGTTGCGCACGGTGCCCTTGATGATGCAGCCGGCCGAGATGATCGAGTTGCACGCGTGGCTGCCGGTCGCATAGCGCGAAGGCGGCACGTCGTGGGCCTTGGTCAGGATCGGGCGCTCGGGATCGAAGAGCTGATCGGCCACGGTCTGGTCGAGCAGATCCATACTGCGGCGATACAGCGACTTCTCGCTAAACACGCCCACGACCTCGCCCTTGTACTCGTAGCTGCACACGTCGATGTTGCCAAAGTCGCCCTGGAGTGCCTCGAGCAGGTCCAGATAGTCGGCGGCCTGGTAGTGGTCGATAATCTCGAGCAGCGTCTCGCGATTGACGATGCAGCAGTCCATAGAGGCATTGTCGCCGTACACGACGCCGGCGCTCACGCCCGTCAGGCGGCCGTTCTCGTTAATCTCGAGCTTGGTCTCGTCATCGACGTTGCGCGTGGCCTTGCAGTACACCACGGTCATCTGGGCGCCGGAGTTCTCGTGCGCGTCGATGATGGTGTTGAGGTCCATGTTAAAGATGATGTTGGTGCCCATCATCACGACATAGGGCTTGTCCGAGCGCTGGAACAGCGTCTTGTTGGAGATGATGTCGCGCAGCAGGAAACGCATGCCGCCCTTGGTGGTGCCATACGCGTTGCCGGGGACCATGAACAGGCCGCCCTTCTTGCGGTCCAGGCCCCAGTCCTTGCCCGAGCCCACGTGGTCGATCAGCGAGCGATAGTTGCCCGGCATGACGACGCCGACGGTCTTAATGCCGGCATTCATCATGTTGGACAGCGGGAAGTCGATCAGGCGGTAGCGGCCCAAAAACGGGACGGACGCGATGGGGCGGTCCTTGAGCAGCACGCTGCCGTAGGTTGAAGAGTAGTTAGCGGTGATATAACCGATGGCCTTGCGATTGATCATCGGATCATTCCCCCTTCCCGATAACGACGTCATTTCCAACGACGGCCGTATCCTTGGTGGTATCGACAGAGCCGAGCTTCACGCCCTCTTCGACCGTGGAGTTCTCGCCCAAAATAGCGCGGCAGATGTGCGCGCCGCTCTTAACGTGCGCACCCGGCAGCAGCACGGAGTCCTCGACCACGGCACGCTCCTCGATGATGACGTCGGTCGAAAGAATCGAGTGGCGAGCGGTGCCGTAAATCTTGCAGCCGTTGGAGACCAGGCAGTCGTCCAGGCGGCCGTCCGGGCCAATGTAGTGCGGCGGACGCGTTCTCGGCCGACGTCCTGATC
>CABUBS010000261.1 GCA_902489855.1 uncultured Collinsella sp. | reverse complement strand
CCGGTCTCGCCGGCATAGCCCACCACGGGGATGTCATAAGGGACAGCCAGGATGTCCTGCGTGTCCACCGTGCGGTAGAACGTGCGGCCGTTCTCCTCAAAGCCCTCCACGTGGCCACCAAACTTGATGGTCACGGCCTTGTCCTGACGGCGAACCTCCCAGGGATAGCCGTGGGTGAGCCACTCGTCGGTGGCCTCGACCTGGCTGCCGTTGACGATCTCCTGCTTAAACAGGCCGTAGCGGTAGCGCATGCCGTTGCCGTAGCCGGCGATGCCCTCGGCTGCCATGGAATCTAGGAAGCATGCTGCCAGGCGGCCCAGACCGCCGTTGCCCAGCGCCGGATCGGGCTCCTGGTTCTCGATGACGGACAGGTCGAAGCCCATGTCGTCGAGCGCCTCGGCGACCATGTCGCGCACGCCAAAGTTGAGCAGGTAGTTGTCGAGCAGGCGGCCGATCAAAAACTCGATCGAGAAGTAGTACACGCGCTTTTTGCCCTCGGCGGTGGCGCGGGCGTCGCTCTTGGTGGCAACGGTGCGTGCCTTCTCGGCCACGAGCTTGGCCAGGGCGTTAAAGCGGTCGAGGTCGCTGGCGGCCTCGACGCTCTTGCCGCTGATGCTCATGACGGCATCGCGATAGAGCTCGGTAAACTCCTGCTTGTTGTCGAAGATCTTGTTCATACGTTCCTTTCCCCCGGGGATATCTCCCGGAACGGTTATGACTTACATCCTACGCCCCAGAGGGGCGGGTAATTACAGCGGTAACGGCTTTGTTACGCGTCCTTAGCGGTCGACTTAACAGACGCTGACTTGGCCTTGGTAGTTGCCTTTTTAGCAGCCGGTTTCTTGGTCGCGGGCTTCGCAGCAGCCTTAGCCTTAGCCGGAGCCTTCTTAGCAGCCGCGGTCTTGGGCTTCACCGAGGACGTACGCTTCTTGGGCGCAGCCTTGGGAGCCTCGACCACGGGCGGCTTGTAGCTGCTGGGGCCACGGCGCTTAAGCACCACGCCTGCCAGACCGGGCACCTTGATCTCGATGGAGTCCATCTGCCCGTTCCAGGGATAGGGCTCGCTCGAGCAGGTGTAGGGCTCCTCGCCGGCGTATCCGCTGCCGCCGAACTCGGGACGGTCGGAATCGAAGATGACCTCCCAGTCACCCTCGCGCGGCACGCCCACGCGGAAGCTCTCGTAGCTCGCCGGGTCAAAGTTGATCAGGATCACCAGGTCGTCGTCGACGTCCTCGCCCTGGCGCACAAAGCTCACGATGGACTGCTTGGAGTTGTCCGCATCGATCCAGGTAAAGCCGTCGTCGGTGTAGCCGCGCTCGTACAGGGCGGGCTCGGCGGTGTACAGGTGGTTGAGCGCCTTGATAAACGCCTGATGATGCTTGTGGGTCTCGTACTCCTCGGTCAGGAACCACTGGATGGACTCGTAGTAGCGCCACTCGATAAACTGACCGATCTCGTTGCCCATAAAGTTGAGCTTGGCACCGGGGTGCGTCATCTGGTAGAAGGCCAGCGTGCGCAGGCCGGCAAACTGGCGCCACCAGTCGCCCGGCATGCGGCCGATGAGCGAGCACTTGCCGTGCACGACCTCGTCGTGGCTCAACGGGCAAATGAAGTTCTCGGTAAAGGCGTACATGATGGAGAACGTGAGCAGCCCGTGGTTGCCGGGGCGCCACGGAAAATCGGTCTGCATGTAGTGCAGGGTGTCGTTCATCCAGCCCATGTCCCACTTGTAGTGGAAGCCCAGGCCGCCGTCCTGCGGCGGATAGGTCACGAGCGGCCACGCGGTGGACTCCTCGGCCATCATCATCACGTCGGGGTAGTACGCCTCCACAGCGCAGTTGACCTGACGGATAAACGCGCTGGCGTCCAGGTCCTCCTCGGTACCGTACTTGTTGAACTTCTTTTGGCCGGGATCGTCGATGCCAAAGTTGAGGTACAGCATGCTGGACACGCCGTCCATGCGAATGCCGTCCACGTGGAAG
>CABUBS010000260.1 GCA_902489855.1 uncultured Collinsella sp. | reverse complement strand
GCTCACCGGCGACCGCCCCAGCAGCAATGAGTCACTTCCTCGGCAATAAAACCTAGCGCCTGTGGTGGCGCTCCTCCTTGCGCTCCTCGGCTGCCTGCTCCTCCTGTTCAAAGGCGGGGTCGTCGGGGGTTACCAGCTCGTCTTCGTGTGTGCGCTTGTTGTAATGGTGGCGCAGGACGGGCTCAAACAGGTGCAGGTGCTTGGCGAAGGCCGCCGAGCCAATGGCGAGCACGACAAAGATGAGTACGCGCGTCGGCACCTCGACCTGATTGATCGCGGCGGCGCCGGCCGAAAGCATGATGCACCAGGCGTAGATGAGCAGCACGGCCTGCTTTTGGTTGTAACCCTCTTGGATCAGGCGGTGGTGGATGTGGCCCTTGTCAGCCTGTCCGATGCTAATGTGGGCGCGTTTGCGGCGCACGATGGCGCTGAACGTGTCGATGATGGGCACGCCTGCCACGATGAGCGGGATGATGAGTGAGGTGAGCGCGGCGGTGCGGCTCACGTTGAGCAGCGAGATGGAGCCCAATGCGAAGCCCAGCAGCAGCGACCCCGAGTCGCCCAAGAAGATGCTCGCGGGGTTGAAGTTGTAATGCAGAAAAGCCACGCACGAGCCAAAGAGCGCGATGGAGAGCGCGGCGGCGTCGATACGGCCCGAAAGCATGGCCATCGTGAACATGGTGAACGATGCGATGCCGCAAATGCCCGTGGCCAGGCCGTCGAGCCCGTCGATGAGGTTGATGATGTTGGTGAACGCTACCAGGTAGATCACGGTGATGGGGTAGGCGAGCCAGCCAAGCATGATCTCGCCGGGGGCAAACGGGTTGACGATGACGCCGATTTTTAAGCCGCCGATGCAGGCGATGAGCGCGGCGAGTACCTGGCCGGCCAGCTTTTGCTTGGGCTTGAGCTGGAAGACATCATCGATCGCGCCGGTCGCAAAGATCACGGTAAAGGAGAGTGCCAGCACGGGGTAGCTGATGTGCAGGCGCGGGTGCGGCACCAAAACGGGAGGCCAGCCCAGGTACCAGGTGCCCAGGATCTGCACAATACAGGCGACGACGAGGCCCAAAAAGACCGCGGTGCCGCCCATGCGCGGGATGGGCTTAGTGTTGATACGGCGCTTGGAGGGATAGTCGACGGCGTCGAGCTTGATTGCCAGGCGCTTGACCAGGGGCACCGTGAGGAGGGTCGTGATAAAAGCCGCGGCCGCCACGCATAGGTACGGTATGAAGCTCGTGGATGAAGCCATGAATCGAAAAACCGCCAAGCGTCGAAGGAAAAGGTCAAAGGGCGCTACGCGCAAAAGGGCATAGCTGACCCATGATACTCGACCGAGGGGGTGCGGGGGTTTGCGCCGTGCGATTATCACGCGCTTACCAGATATTGGGATGTTGGCGGGGGTTCTGCCGAGTGCCGTTGGGTGTCATACGGGATCTGTGATGGCAATTTTTGGCAATATCGGCAAAAGAAAACCACCCCCCACGTTACGAAAATGAACCCACCTAAAACAGGTGGGTGCCCTCATCGACTGTTCCAGCGTCCTTAACAACGAAGGATACCTGTACTAGGTACGACTGTGTGGGCTCCCTAAATAAACGCGACGGTTCACCCAGTTGCTCCGCGGGGGGCGGAATACCTACATCATAAAGCGGCACTTTGTCGATTCCAGTCTTGACATTACAAAAATCGTGTCGGACGATTACGGCGCCTTGGGCTCGAACCGTCTGTGCGGTTGGTCCCTTTACGTTTGAGCTGCTGAATCATTGTTTTGGAGCATGTTTTTATGCCGACGTCGTTGACCGAACTTTTTTCGCCCGCCTGCCATTTGTGTCCGCGCCGTTGCAGTGCGGCGCGCGATGAGGGCGCGCGCGGCGTGTGCGGTGCTAACGACACACTCAAGGTGGCCCGCGCGGCGCTTCATATGTGGGAGGAGCCGCCCATTTCGGGCGAGGCCGGCTCGGGCAACAGGTGCGCATAGTGCGTCGCCGTCACCAGG
>CABUBS010000259.1 GCA_902489855.1 uncultured Collinsella sp. | reverse complement strand
GACCGGACCGTCGAGCGTCGAGAGCGCCTGCGCCAGCACGCGCTCCATGCAATCCTCCACCGCGTTGAGTGTCACGAGCTCCTGCGGCACCACGGCAGACGCGCGGTTGCGCACGCGCGCCACAAACTCGAGCGTCGACAGGTACACATCGCCAAAGGGCGCGTAATCGCCCTGGTAGCCGCCGCACAAAGCAGGTGCCGCCAGCGCGTACTCGGTTTTGGACAGCGGGCTCAGCGCCATCGCGCCCAGCTCGAGCGCCGTGTCCTCCAGCATCAAACCCAGCACGCGCGAGCGCAGACGCTCGGCATTGCCCGCCGACACGTCGCGGTCGAGCACGCGCGAGGCATCCGGCAAATCGCGCTCAACCGTGCGAATATGCAGGCGCTCGGCAATGGCGCGGACGGCGGCACAACGAGCGGCCTCCGCCTCCTCCTGCGCCGGCGTAAAGATGCGGTTGCGCCCCAGCACCAGGCCAATCACATTGCGCGGGCCCAGGGCGTCGACGGCAAGCGCCGCCAGCAGGGACGACGGCAGGTCGCCTTCGAGCGCCACTACGGCGCGCGACGTCCCGTGAGCGCGGGCGTTGTCGCGCACGGCGAGCACCAGCGCCTGCCACAGCCACTCCTCCGAGCGGAACTCGGGCAGTTCATGATCCTCTAGAGCGTCGAGCATCACGCCGCGCTGAATCTCCTGGACCAGCAGGCTCTCTTCAAAACACGGCGCCTGGGCCACCACGCGGCCGCAGTCATCGAGCACAAACGACCCGCCGGTATACACCGACTCGTCGTACGCACCGACCGGCGCCATGCAGGCAAACCACACGCTGCGCTTGGACGCGATCTTGCGGTAGGCTCCACTGCGCACGGCCGCAACGGCAGCAGTCTCGCGGTTGGTCATATCGAATGCGTTGAACTGGAAATAGGCAATGAGGTCGACGCCGGTCGGCAGCATCTCGAGCTCGCGATCAAGGTCAAAGATCACCGCGATGCGCACGCCGTCCACGTCGAACACCGGCGGCGCCCAACGCGCGTCGTTGCTCTCGCCGCGTTGCAGGGCAATGCTTGCACGCGCGGGCACCACGCGACCGTCCTTGAGCATCATGTAGTCGAGCAGGGGCTGTCCCTCAAACGAAACCGCCGCGGGCGCGATGCAGATCATGTCGAGCTCTTGGATGCGTTCGGCAACGCCGGTCAGACCGGCAAGCATATCGTGCTCGAAGTCGGCAGCGCCCACCAGGCCGCCGGGCAGGGCTCCCATAAAGAGCGGAGCCGGCACGCACAGCACACGCGCACCGCGCTCGTGGGCCAGGCGCGCCTGATCCTCGATGCGGCCGCAGATACCCTCAATATCACCCAGGCGCATATCGATCTGTGCAAGTGCGAGCTTCATGGCTCAGCCCTTTCCGTCGTAAACCGTCGTTGTCGTAGTAAAAGCGCCGGCCGCAAGATGCAGTCGGCGCTTGCATGTGCATATGCTAGCTATGATACCCCGAGCGGGGGCGCGCTCCTAGAACGTCGCGGACCACAGCCCGTGCAGGTTGCAATAGGCATAGACGGTACCGGTCTTGGAGCCGCCCGCGAAAAACGTCGCGGGCTTCATGCCGGGCTCAAGGTAATGGATCTCTAAGCGGCCCTCGGCCTCAAGGGCGATCCACTCAATATAGTGCTCGGGCAGGCTGGGGTGCTCGACCGAGCCAACGCGTGCGCGAATCACGTGACCGTCGCGCTCGGTCTCGACAACAGGCACGTGCTTCTCGTGCGCCGCGTCCTCAGTGTTTGCGGTCAGTTCCGTGCAACCGGCAGGGGTTGCAACGTCGTTGCCAAGGGCGGCAATGAGCTTACCGTCGGGGTCCTTAAAGAATTTCGCCATGATGTTCTCCTTTGCTGACGTGCCAATGTTCTTGATGGTTCTTATGCCCAAAGGCAGACAAACCATCCACGGCATTGCAAATGAACACATAACGGGCGGGGACGATGGGGCAGCGTGCGCTATCCGCCCTGGCGGCCCCGCCGCAGGACCAGGCGACCGA
>CABUBS010000258.1 GCA_902489855.1 uncultured Collinsella sp. | reverse complement strand
GGACGCCGCCCTCTCAAGGCGGAGATCACCAGTTCGAATCTGGTACGGGCTACCATGAATTTGAGACCCGGATTTCCCACGGAAGTCCGGGTTTTTTATTTCCGAGCAAACCATCTGCAATTCCCATTTGGCCCATAGCTTTACGTTCTGCTGGTGGCCCTTGCGGGTACAATATGCAAGATATTTGGACGGTCAGAAGGAGCCTCATGACGGAGTCCTCTCAGCATATATCTAAGCCCCAGGTCGAGGTTGAGGCCTCGGGCGGCGATGACAACAAGGGTGCACGTCGCGGTGCCATTTTTATCGGCGTCGTGTTGGTTGGCTATATCGTTTATCTGATTGTGACCGGTCAGATGGGACAGTTCTGGGCTGCCATGTCGAGCGTCCAAGCGCCGTGGCTCGCTGCTGCATGCTTTTGCATGTTCCTGTACCTGTTCTTTGGCATTGTGGCCTATGCGATCGCTGTCTGGCTCGACCCCAATTCACCCGTCGGCATTCGCGACCTGATCTCGGTCGAGGCGAGTGGCATCTTCTTTGGCAACCTTACGCCTATGATGATGGGCTCGACTCCCGCACAGATCTACCGCCTGACCAAGGCGGGCCAAAATGTCGGCGAGGCTGGCGCCACGCAGTTCACACGCTTTATCGTGTACCAGTTTGGCCTCGTTGCCTGGGGCGCTATCCTACTGCTTGCTCGCATGCCGTTTTTTGCCGAGCGCTATGGCGACATGACGCTGCTGTGCGTCTTTAGCTTTGGTGGGCACTGCTGCATCTTGCTGGGTATCTTTGCCGTCGCTCTCCTGCCTAAGACCGTCACGCGCGTCGCCCATTGCATCATCAATTGGCTCGAGCGCATTGGTGTCTCGGCCACTAAGATCGAGGGATGGCGCACGTTTGTCGATGGCGAGATCTACTCCTTCTCCGAGAAGTTCAAGCTTTCGGCCGGACATTTTTCTTCCATGCTGCTCACTGTGTTTATTACCATGCTGCAGCTCGCGTTTTTCTATCTGGTTCCGTATTTCCTGATGCTTGCCTTTGGCCACCACGAGGTCGACTTTTTCTCGGTCATGGCCGCGAGCGCCTTTGTCCAGCTGCTGAGCTCTGCGGTCCCCTTGCCCGGTGGAACCGGTGGCGCTGAGGGCGGCTTTGCATTGTTCTTGGGTCATTTCTTTGGGTCGGCTTCGACCGCTGGCTATCTGCTGTGGCGCCTCATTACGTTTATTGCGCCGACCATTTTGGCTGCGCCCCTGCTGGGCCTTAAGAGTGCCCACAACGAGAGCATCCATGCGCGCTGGGATCGCGTGATGCGCAAGCTCGGTCGCACGCCTCAAACGCCCTCTGCGCCCACAAAGCCCCACCCCACGAATGCTGTTACCGTTGATCCCAAGAAGCAGGCTCAGAAGGCTTCTGGGGCCGCTAAGCCGGCTCATAAAGCCTATGTGCGCCAGACGGGAGACGGTATTCGCGTATCTCCGTCGGCACTCAATAAGAAGAAGCACCCTAAGTCGCAGTAGGGCAGTCGTGCGTTCTTCATGATGCGGGGCATATTTGTGCTGTATGGGGGATAATCCTCTTACGTAGATTATCTCTCATCTGTTGATGAATGCTCGCATATCGAAGGGATACGCCCATGGCAACCAGCAAACCGCGTCTTGACCGCCGCATTGTTCGCAGCCGTAATGCCATCCTTTCCGCTTTCGAGCGCCTGCTCATGGAAAAGCCGCTGGCAGACATTACGGTGAGTGCCATCGCGCGCGAGGCCAATGTCGACCGCAAGACCTTCTACGTTCACTTTGGTACGGTTGACGGCCTGCTCGATGCCATTGCCGTCGATGTGGTGGAGATGATTGTCGACTCGGTCGAGAAAACGCTTGCTTTAATGGCCGGAGACACCAATGAGCGCGCTCTTGGCGCGGCGGCGACCTTCTTTAAAACCGTTAACGAGGCACTGTGCAACAACTTGGTGCTCAATCGTCAGCTGATTGAGAACATTCCGCTCGATGATTTTATGGCTCCATTGAGAGTCAGATCGTTGGCGA
>CABUBS010000257.1 GCA_902489855.1 uncultured Collinsella sp. | reverse complement strand
TTGCGCGGACGTGAGCGGCTGAGCGTCGTTTTGGTGGCGCTGCAGCACGCGGCGGCGGGCGCGCTCGCGCGGGTCGGCGGTCAGGAAGACCTTGACCTGCGCGTTAGGGAACACGACGGTTCCGATGTCGCGACCCTCGGCCACGATATCGCGGTCCTCGGCGGCGCGGCGCTGGTGAATGAGCATGGCGGCGCGCACGCCCGGGTAGGCCGAGACCTTGGACACGTTGGTGTCGACCTGCGGGGTGCGGATGGCGGCCGAAGCGTCCTGGCCGTCAATGGTCAGGCGCGTATCCTCGCCGGTGCCGTTGGTAAAGCGAATCTCGATCTGCTCGGCGAGGGCGTCGATGGCCGCCTCGTCGTCCAGATCGATGCCGCGGTTGAGCGCGGCGAAGGTGACGGCGCGATACATGGCGCCCGTGTCGAGCTTATTAAAGCCCAGCTGGCGGGCGATCTCCTTGGCGATAGTGGACTTGCCGGAACCGGCGGGGCCGTCGATGGCGACGATCATGCAATGCTTCCTTTCGATGGTTGACGTGCTGGTATGGTTCGCGGGCGCTGGGGCGCGGCGGGGTGCCTAGCCCGTGTAGCGCTCGCGGTAGGTGTTGCGCTTGGGTGCGGAGCCGTGGCTGCCGTGGTGACGCGTGCGGCTGGCGGGCGTGTCTTGGGGTTTGTCGCCGTTGCGCTTGGCGCTCGCCTGCTTGGGCGGGATGCCGCCGGCCTTGAGAATCTGCACCTCGCGGTCGGTGAGCTCGCGCCACGAGCCCTTGGCCACGTCCTTGAGCTCCAGGCCGGCAAAGTTACAGCGATGCAGGCGGATTACCGGATGGTGGATCTTGCTCAGCATGCGCTTGACCTGGTTCTTGCGCCCCTCGCGGATGATGACCTCCACGGCGGTGGTGCCGGGCTTGACGCCTTGCGGTGCCACGGCCTCTGCCTCGCGCGCGTTGATGACGCGGCAGATCGCCGGCTGGCAGAGGCCGTCGTCGAGCTCGATGCCGCGACGCAGCGGTGTAAGATCGCGGTCGGACAAGTCTCCGTCCACGAGCGCCTGGTAGGTCTTGTAGACGTGCTTGCTGGGGTGCAGCAGGTCCTGCGACAGGTCGCCGTCGGTGGTAAAGAGCAAAAGGCCCGTGGTGTCGCGGTCCAGGCGGCCCACCGGGAAGAGTCCCGGAAAGCGGTCGCGGGGAACCAGGTCCGCCACACAGGGGCGCTCCTGCGGGTCGCTCATGGTGGTGAGGTAGCCGGTCGGCTTGTAGAGCATCAGGTACACGGCGCCCTGGTTGAGCTTGACTGGCATGCCATCGACCTCGATGTGATCGTGGTCGACATCGACCTTGGTGCCCAGCTCGGTCGCGACCTCGCCGTTGACGGTCACGCGGCCGGCGGTCATTAGGTCTTCCGAGCCGCGTCGGCTCGCCACGCCCGCGCGCGCCAAAAAGCGCTGCAGGCGCATGGTATGCGGGTAGACGGGCTGGGCGTCGGTTGCGGGTACTGCGCCCACGACGCGCGTCTCCCCTACTTCGTTAGTCCTCGTCATGCAAATCCTCCGAGGTCTCGTCGACGACCAGGGTCTCCAAGTCCTCGACTGCCTCAATATCTTCAACATCGGTATCGAGCAGTTCGCGCTCTTCGTCCAGGTCCTCGGCCTGCTCCTCGAGCGTGGACTGAATGTTGCGGCCGCTCAGGCGCTCGCGGATAAACTGACGCGACTGCTCGTCGGGGGCAAACTGCTCCAGGTCGGGCAGGTCGCGGGTGGAACGCAGACCGAACTTTTCCAAGAAGGCGTTGGTCGTGCCGTAAATGATGGCCTGACCGCGCTGGGGGTCACGACCGAGCTCGCGCACCAGGCCCTTGTCCACGAGCGACGCGATGACGCCGTCGGAGTTGACGCCGCGGATGCCCTTGACCACCTCGCGCGTGAGGGGCTGGTGATAGGCGATGACGGCCAGGGTCTCGAGCGCCGCCTGCGACAGCTTTTGCGTGTCCCAGCTCAGCACATAGGCCTCGACCACGTCGTGGTAGGCGGGGGCGCCCTCGAGGC
>CABUBS010000256.1 GCA_902489855.1 uncultured Collinsella sp. | reverse complement strand
CTCTTGTACGAGAAAGGACGCGTAATGAAGATCATTCCCTCCGTAAACGTGTTTGAATTGTAGGCTAAAGGCCAAGCGCGCTCCTAGCGCTCGCGAGCGACGATGAGCTGGTCCATCTCCTCGACATGCTCGCCAACAGATCCCTTGATGCTCGAGAACTCGACAGAGTTACACACCAAAATGGGAACCGTCACATCGTAGCCTTCGGCCGCGATTGCCTCGCGATCGAACTCGATGAGCACGTCGCCCTTGTGGACAATGTCGCCCACCTGCGCATGCACGGTAAAGTGCTTGCCCTCAAGCTGAACGGTATCCAGGCCAACATGGATGAGCACATCAAGGCCATCGACCGTATTGAGCGCAACGGCATGTCCCGTGGGAAAAATTGCCTCGACCTTGGCGTCCGCCGGCGCAATCACGCGCGTGCCCGTGGGCTGAATTGCCACGCCCTGGCCCAAGAGACCGGTGGCAAACGTCTGGTCATTGACCTCGGACAGCGGAATAACGTCGCCCGAGATGGGAGCATCCAGCGTAAGGACTCGACCACGCATACCAAAAGACCTCAGGACTTTAGTGAACATGCTCCCCCTCGGACATACCAATCAACCAAAATAACTTTAACAGTTTACCACTTGGCACCCATTTTTGACCATTAGGGAAGTTCGCGCTTGACAACCTCGACGATGTCGTCAACGACGCGCTGGGTGAGCTCGTGCGTCTCGGCCTCGGCCATCACGCGGACCAGCGGCTCGGTACCGCTCGGGCGCACCAGAATGCGACCGCGGCCGTCAAGCTCCTTCTCGGCAGCAGCGACGGCGTCCCAGATGGGCTGGCAGTCGTCCAGACCGGCCTTGTTGTCGGAATGCACGTTGACGAGCACCTGCGGGTACTTCTTCATGATGCCGGCGAGATCGGTGAGGGTACGACCGGTGCGCTTGAGCACGGCCAGCAGCTGCAGAGCCGTCACCAGGCCGTCACCGGTGGTGTTGTGCTCCAGGAAGATGATGTGGCCGGACTGTTCGCCGCCGATGACGGCGCCGTCTGCGAGCATGCGCTCCAAAACGTAGCGGTCGCCCACGGCGGTCTGGACCATCTCGAAGCCCTGTTCCTTCATAGCGATGGAGAAGCCCAGGTTGCACATGACGGTCGAAACGATCTCGGAGTTGGCGAGCTTGCCGCGAGCGGCGAGGTCAGAACCGCAGATAGCCAGGATGTAGTCGCCATCGATCTCGTTGCCCTCGCTGTCCACGAACAGCACGCGGTCGGCGTCGCCGTCGTGAGCCAGGCCGATATCGGCATGGGTGCGCAGCACGAGCTCGCGCAGGGGCTCAAGGTGAGTGGAGCCGCACTCAACGTTAATGTCGGTGCCACAGTAATCGGTGTTGATGGCATGGACCGTGGCGCCCAGGCGCTGCAGCGCGGCGGGCGTGGTCTGGCAAGAGGCGCCGTGACCGCAGTCGACGGCAACAACCAGGCCGTCGAGCCTCAGGCCGTCGAGCGTATCGATGGCATGGTCGACGTATGCCTTGCGAGCGTCCTTCATCTTGATGATGTGGCCCACACCGGCGCCAGTCGGCAGCGTGTCGGCAGCCATGGCCTCCTCGGACATGACCCAGGCGCTGATCTCTTCCTCGACGGCGTCGGGAAGCTTCATGCCCTTGCGGCTAAAGAACTTGATGCCGTTGAACTCCGGCGGATTATGCGAAGCGGAGATGACGATGCCGCCGTCGAGCTCGTTCTGAACGGTGAGCAGTGCCACGGCCGGCGTAGGGATAACGCCGCAGCAGTGCGGACGGCCGCCCTCGGCCATGATACCGGCGGTCAGAGCGCTCTCGAGCATGGTGCCCGAAAGACGCGTGTCGCGACCGATGCAGATATCCGGACCAAGGAACTTGGTCGCCGCGCGGCCCAGGCGAAACGCGAGATCGCACGAGAGGTCGGCATTGGCGACGCCACGAACGCCGTCGGTACCGAAGATGTTCTGGGGCATAGGATTGCTCCTTCCCTAGCGGGCGATATGCAACCGCCCACCCTAGTCGAAAAAGAAAAGCGGG
>CABUBS010000255.1 GCA_902489855.1 uncultured Collinsella sp. | reverse complement strand
CGGTCTTTCATGCAGCAGGGGCTCTCAATGTTTTTATGTCCTGCTCATATCGTCTATTCCAAAATCTATGAAGGGGTCCGCTCGGTCATGAGTTCCGAGCGGGCCCCTGCTGTTAGCTTGTGGCACTGAGTGGTTTAGGCCTCGTCGACGACCTTGAGGCCGCGCGTGTGATCGATCTCGTTGAGGAGGTTAACGCGACGCTCGTGACGGCCGCCCTCAAACTCGGCGTCGAGCCACTCGTCGACGATCATCTTAGCGAGCTCGGAGCCCACGACACGGGCACCAAAGGCGAGCACGTTGGTGTTGTTGTGCATGCGGGAGAGCTTGGCGCTGAAGGGCTCGGAGCACACGACGGCGCGTACGCCCTCGACCTTGTTGGCAGCCAGGCTAATCCCGACACCGGTGCCACAGATGAGGATGCCCAGGTCGACGTCGCCGTTGGCAACGGCCTTACCCACCTTGTAGCCGGCGATGGGGTAGTCAAAGCTCTCGGAGGTGTCGGTGCCAAAGTTCACGACCTCGCAGCCGCGCTCCTTCAGGTGCTCGGAGATGATGTTCTTGAGCTCGACGGCGGCGTGGTCGTTGCCGATACCAATCTTCATGAGTGGTTCCTCTCTGGTCTGTGCGGCGCAAATGCTAAAGGTTTTACCGCGTTCGACTGCATGATAGCGCGACTTTTGCGTAAACGCTCGGGCGTTTTTTGGTCAAACGCTTTAGCATGCAACAAGACCGGCTTCTCATGAATGAATGCTGTCAGTTTGTGCTTGAGCGCCGTCCGCCGGAACCATGGTTGCAGTTTTTGATGCATTGTTATCAAATAAAGGAGCTAACTATTTTTGAGAGCCAAGCCCGTTATGCAAGCAGGAGATACCTATGCCTACCGATTCCCTTCGTGATGCCGCGTTTTGCGATGTTTTGAACCGCGAGCTTGTCTGTGCACTCGGCTGCACCGAGCCCATTGCCGTTGCCTATGCAGCAGCGCTGGCGAGCCAGACGCTCGGTTACGAGCCCGATCATATGGATGTTGCCTGCTCGGGCAACATCATCAAGAACGTTAAGAGCGTGACCGTGCCCAACTCGGGCGGTATGCACGGTATTGAAGCCGCGGCCGTGCTGGGTGCCGTGGGCGGCGACGCCAAAAGCGCGCTCGAGGTGCTCGAGAGCGTTAACGATGAAGACCGTGCTCGCGTGGCCGAGCTCCTCGCCGACGCCGACTACTGCGATGTATCGCTTGTCGAGGGTGTGCCCAACCTCTACATCAAGGTGACTGCCACGGCCGGGGGCCATACCGCGGTCGTCGAGATTACCGACCACCACACCAATGTCACGTGCCATACCCTCGACGGTATTCCGGTGTGCGGCAAGTCGGCGGGGGAGTGTGCCGCCTGCGCCGAGCGCGTCGTGGCCGAGCGGGCGGCAGATAACGCCGACACGCCCATGTCGATCGAGACCATCATCGACTTTATCGAGGACGGTGACATTGAGGACGCCCGTGCTGCCGTTGAGCGTCAGATTGAGCTGAATGGCGCAATCAGTGCCGAGGGCCTTGCGCACGCTTGGGGCGCCGAGGTGGGTCGTACGCTGCTGGGTGCTCGTGCCGATGACGTCGCCTGCCGTGCCCGTGCCCGTGCGGCCGCCGGGTCCGACGCCCGCATGAACGGCTGCGCGCTGCCGGTCGCCATTGTGTGCGGCTCGGGCAATCAGGGCATTACCTGCGCATTGCCCGTCATGGAGTATGCCGAGTACCTGCGTTGCGACCACGAGCGCCTGGTGCGCGCCGTGATGCTGTCCGATCTTATCGCCGTGCATATCAAGAGCTATATTGGTGCGCTCTCGGCGTTTTGCGGTGCTATTTGCGCCGCGTGCGGCGCCGGCGCCGCGATTACCTGGCTGTGCGGTGGCACGCGCGAGCAGATTGGCGCGACGGTCTCGAACACGCTCGGTAACGTGGGCGGCATCGTGTGCGACGGCGCCAAAGCGAGCTGTGCCGCCAAGATCTCGGCTGCCGTCGATGCGGCGATTCTGGGCCATGATATGGCCATGCAGGGTCGCGGCTTCCGCGCCGGCGAGG
>CABUBS010000254.1 GCA_902489855.1 uncultured Collinsella sp. | reverse complement strand
TTTGGATGGATTCCAAGCGCGCCGGCCGTCGTTTTTCTGTTGCTGCCGTTTACTCGGCGAGCTGCTTTAGCACATCGCAGGCAATCTCGACGGCATCGTCGATGCAGCCGGGGCAGCTGCGGAGCGGACCCTTATCCGATCCGATGCCCTTGAGCGTGCCGCAGACGGTCGTTGTGTTCTTCTCGCCAAAACGCTTGGCGATTTCGCGCGACAGCTTGTAGGTCTGGCCCTTGGTCTTGGGGTTTTCCATGCCGTCGCTCATTACAAAGCCCATGATGGCCACGGCGCCCGAGATGGCGCCGCAGGTTTCGGTCATGCCGCCCATGCCGGCGCCAAAGCCCTCGGTGAGGGTAAAGGCGACCTGGGGGTCGAGCCCGACGGCGAGCGCGAGCGTGCAGGCGACGGCCTGGGCGCAGTTAAAGCCACGGGCGTGATATTCGGCAGCTTGAGCCTGACAGGCGGTGATGTCGAGCTGGGCCGTATCGATTTGCTTCATCGTTGTCTCCTTGGTCACGGTGTACCCGCCTATGGTACCCGTGACGGGGCATGTAATCATCGAGAGCTTCATGTATGCCTCGTTTTTATCTATCGAGCAAATGCCCAAGGCTTGAGATAAATACCCCTGATCAATTTGTCCCATAACCTACCTTGGGGATGGGTTGAGAGGGGTGCAGGGTAGCGGTATCGTGAACCGAATAAAACGTAACCCAGGCAAGGGAGCTAGATATGAGCGAGCAGACCATCGGTACTACATGTGTTCAGGGCGGCTATCACCCGGGAGATGCCGAGCCGCGCCAGGTGCCCATCTACCAGTCCACCACGTGGAAGTACGACACGTCGGAGCATATGGGCAAGCTGTTTGACCTGGAGGAGTCGGGCTACTTCTACAGCCGTTTGCAGAACCCCACGTGCGATCTGGTTGCCGCCAAGATCTGCGAGATGGAGGGAGGCACTGCCGCGATGCTCACGAGCTCGGGCATGGCTGCGAATTTCCTCGCGATCTTTAACGTGGCCGGTGCCGGCGATCATGTGGTCGCGAGTTCTGCCATTTACGGCGGTACGTATAACCTGCTCGCCCACACCATGGGCCGCATGGGCGTGACCTGCACGTTCGTCGCCCCCGACTGCACTGATGAGGAGCTCGAGGCAGCCTTTGAGCCCAATACCAAGCTCGTCTTTGGCGAGACGATCGCCAATCCCGCCCTCGCCGTGCTCGATATTGAGCGCTTTGCCAAGGCCGCGCACGACCACGGCGTGCCGCTGATGGTCGACAACACCTTCCCGACGCCCGTGATGTGCCGTCCCTTTGAGTGGGGCGCCGACATCGTTACGCACTCCACCACCAAGTACATGGATGGACATGCTGCCTACCTGGGCGGCGTGATCGTTGACCACGGCCAGTTTGACTGGATGGCCCATGCGGATAAGTTCCCGGGTCTCACCACGCCCGACGAGAGCTACCACGGCGTGACGTATGCCAAGAAGTTCGGTCGCGAGGGCGCCTTCATTACCAAGGCCACCGCGCAGCTCATGCGCGACCTCGGCCCCATGCAGAACCCGCAGGCGGCCTTCTTCCTGAACAGCTCGCTCGAGAGCCTGCATGTGCGCATGCCGCGTCATTGTGAGAACGGCCTGGCCGTTGCCAAGTTCCTGCAGAGTCATCCCAAGGTACGCTTCGTGAGCTATCCGGGCCTAGAGGGCGATAAGTACTATGACATCGCTCAGAAGTACATGCCCAACGGTACCTGCGGCGTTGTGAGCTTTGGCTTTAACGGTGGTCGCGCGGCGGCTGAGACCTTTATGAAGAGCCTTAAGCTCGCCCAGATCGCCACGCATGTGGCCGACGCCCGCACTTGCTGCCTGCATCCCGCTAATGCCACGCACCGCCAGATGAACGATGAGGAGCTCATCGCCTGTGGCATCTCCGCCGATATGGTACGCCTGTCGTGCGGCCTCGAGGACACGGCCGACTTGATTGCCGACCTTGAGCAGGCACTCGAGCAGTGCTAGGCCAGCGTTCGCATAAGGCGCCGATGCTGGCAGAAAGCTTCGGCGACCTTTCGTTCCGATTCCGTAGGCGGAAAGCAGCGAGCCGGCCGTAAAAA
>CABUBS010000253.1 GCA_902489855.1 uncultured Collinsella sp. | reverse complement strand
TTGACGTGGTCATCAATCAGCTCGCCCCCGGAATCCGTGCAACTTGGCAAGCCAATTCTCGCCAAGCGCATCGTATAGGCGGCGGGCAAGCTCGTCCGACCACGGCAGCGCCAGGTCGCCTCGCCCAATAAAGCTGCTGGTAGAAGCATCGTCGAGCGTGGTGCCCTTCTCGTTCATAAAGCCGGGCTCGTCGGTGAAAAAGCCCAAGATCGTTTTGCCAAACTCGTCGCCCAGATGCTCAAACGTGGGCTCGTAGACGGCGTCGATGAGCGCGTGGCACGAGGCGGCGTCGACCATGTTGATGTACTCATCGCGAAAGCCGGTCTTTTGGCTGGTGGCGTACAGCTCGATCGTAGTGACGCCGGTGGGGGCGTCAAAACGCAAGCGGGCGGGCGTTCCATCGTCCCCGTGCTCAACGGCGAGCGCAAGGTCGAGCGGCGCACCAGCGGCATCAAAAGCCGCCACGCCCACAAAGCGCTCGGTGGGGTCCATGAGATTACCGAGCTTGATAGTCGTGGACGGTTGGGGACCAACAACCGTAATCGTGCGATGCTTGAGCACGGTCTTCTTGAGCGCGGGGTCGACGTCATCGCCCGCAAGCGCGCCGTTGGCATAGCCTGCGGGGAAGTGTGCGTCGTCGAGCAGCCAGATCTTTAACCCCAGGCGCTTGCACTCGCCGATGATAAAGCGCAGGTCAGACCACCAGCCGTCGCGACAGAAATCGGGATGCGTGCGCGATTCCAGGCAAACCTCGTGGATGTCCGCCCCGGCGATCTGCTCCAGATACTCGGTGATCGTCTCGCGCGCCTCGCCCTTGAGCCACAAGAACGGAAGCACATGGTTGTCGTAGGTGCCGCCAAGCACCTGCTCAAAATACGCCGCCATATACGCTCCTCCAAAACAGCCTTTCAAATTCATTGAAGTCAGAGTACGCCGAGCGCGCAGCCCTGCTAATATCAAAACCACGGCAGAATATGACCGAATCAACGATGGTGATGTAATGGATATCGCACGGCTGGACAACCTTCTGCTCGAGCTGACCAACAGTGAGCGAGCCTATCGCGCGGGCGCCCATTACGACTGGAGCGATGCACTCGGTCAAGGTAATCAAGCAGATGTCGATGGTCGGCATATCCGTAAAATCGGCAACCCAGCGCTCGCCCTACGACAAGAAGGCATGCCCGATGGTCTATCGATTGTTCGCAACTCGCGCTTCAATCCCGTGCCGGAACATGTCCACGATTATGTCGAAATCAGCTATATCTATCGAGGACGAGCGCCGCAGATCGTCAACGGCGCGCCGCTCATGCTCGCTCAAAACGAGGTCCTCCTGCTCGATGTCGCCTGCCCGCATGCCGTAGGCGAGCTCGGCGAGCACGACATTATGCTGAGCGTTATCATCTCGCGGCCAATGCTGCGCCGTAGCCTGGAGCAAAGCCTTTCGCCCACAAGCGCGGTCTCGCGGTTCCTGCTCAACGCCCTCACGGACGAAACCGACCACCGCGGACACGTGCATTTCCATACGGGCGGCAGCCGTCGCGTGCGCCGCTACATGCAGGAGATGCTGTGCGAGCGTCTGGACCCCACGCCAGCGAGCCCCCAGATTGTCTCGAGGCTGTTTGAGCTGCTGTTGGTCGAGCTCATGCAAAGCTACGAGGCCGGTCTTCTGCGGTCGGACGCGCCCGCGCTGCCATCGGCGCAGGTCGCGGCTGCTATGGGCTATATCGAGCGTCACGCCTGCGATTGCGCGCTCGACGACCTCGCCCGCCATCTGCACCTGAGCCCCAACTACGCAAGCGCCCTACTCAAGCGTCAGACAGGCCGCACATTCATGCAGCTCGTGCAGGAGGGCCGCCTGGCGCGCGCAGCGGCACTGCTCGACGCCGGTGCCACGGCAGAGGCGGCTGCGCGCGAGGCGGGCTATGCCAACATGAGCTTCTTCTACAAAAAGTTTGCCGAGCGCTATGGCTGCACGCCGGCTGCCTATCGTCAGCGTTTTCCCAGATAAAACCGACCAAAATAAACCTGTCCCTTTTTGGCAGGTGTCAGGAAGTGTCAGGGGCGGGCAGGCGGCGGGGCCCAGGAAGTGGTCGTCGACGGAAGCGCCGCGGCCGT
>CABUBS010000252.1 GCA_902489855.1 uncultured Collinsella sp. | reverse complement strand
TGGTGCGACGAGGTGTGTACGCGCGCCGGAGGCAGGCACCGGAAAGCGCGTCCCGTTCTATCGCTCAATAATGGGGCGCATTTTCCGCAGAACCCTACATAAAAGAAAAGGACCCCTTTGCAGAGGTCCTAGTCAATTCTAGGTGGCGGGGAAGGGAATCGAACCCCTGACACGAGGATTTTCAGTCCTCTGCTCTACCAACTGAGCTACCCAGCCATTTGAGGTGTGCCTTGTTTCAAGGCTTGATTAGTATAACCAAGGACGCGTTCCGGTCAACCGAGAATTTCAAAAAAGTTTTTGAGCACAGCCTCGGTTCTTTAAATCGGCACGTCAGAGGCATCAGCCGGCAGCAAGAAGTTTTTCGCTCAGAGCCGCACGGGCAAACTCACTTGGCGTCATCCCCTCGGCAGCCGCCCGTCGACGAATGGCCTCCTTCATTCCCAGAGGAATCTTGACCGACAGCGTTGCCGTCCCCTCACCTGAGAGTGGGGGCCGTCCATGCACGATCCCACCAACGGTGTGTTCGCCATCCGGAAACTCTCCGCGCTCGTACGACTCGCACCACGCGTCAATCATTTCATCCGTTACAACCTGACCATTAGCGGCCGTATACGTCTTGCCCATCATCGACCCCTTTGCCGAGCCCGTTCAATCTCCTGCCAAAATTTCTTCTGGACTGGAGACAAGGCATGAATGATAAGCCACCCACGGACAAGCTCGACCGCGACAAGCTCCACGCTTCGTCCGTCTGGGAGCCATCCAATCGCAAGCCATCTCGGCGGCTCGTCCTTCGACTCGCGACGAATGCACTCAGTAACCGCAAGCCAAGCGCTAAGCACCTGCTTTTCCGTCAGGTGCTTTTTAGCGTTGGGATGGATCTCAACATCCGTGCATCTTCTCCTCCATCTTACCCAATTTCGTATGACGAAAGTCCGCTATCGCCAATTCTTAAGCCGGCACGCGTTGGAGAGCAGGGGTCGAAACAATGATTGAAGGGCGCTCTAGTGCGGCCCAGGCGCCGGGGCAGGAGCACATACGCCAGGGACGTACGTTTTCGTAGCGCGCGAGGATATTGCCGTCGCGATCGATGAAGGCGATGTCGATGGGATAGGCCATAAAACACGTATGGACCGAAGAGCAGCGTGGAAATGCCATGACGAGCGGCAGACCGTTGGCGGCAACCGGGCACCGTCCCAGCATGCCGCGCAGGCGCACGGCAAACGACTCCGCCACCGCAAACTCGGCCGGCGTCCAGCCCAGCCTATTGAGTGCCCGCGCGTAGGCGATGTAGGACGAGACCGCGGTCACATGACCACCCCCGGACGCCATGGATCGACCGTCACCGCGCGCTCGTGTGACAACTTTGCCGGTGCCCCCAGCGAAACGCCGGCGATGCTGAGCGAGCTCGGCCACGGCTCATAGCGCATGGTGCAGGTGTAGGTCCTAAACGTGCTGGAAAGCGAAAGCAAACCGCCATCCGATGTCGTCGCACCCTGTTCGCTCGAGACCTCGATCAGCAAGTCATAGCCTTCCATGGCATGTTGGATCTGAGCCTGAACGGTCGCGGAAGCATCGATGGAGCTGCCATCGCCCTCCCCGCTCGGCGCCACGGCATGTGCTAGCACGATATCGGGCACCACGCGATCGAAGCGTGCGACCGCACCGGCAAAGACCATGACGTTGTACACGATAAGCGCCAGAACCAGCAGGACGGGCGTGACCACGGCCATCTCGACCGTCGCCTGGGCGCGCTCCTCGCAAAGGCGCGTGCGGATGCCCATTACGACCCACCGCCCAGGGCACCCGCCAGTGTGGTGACATCGACGGTAAGTGGGATGGAACCGCCGCCGGGCAGCGGAATCTCCGCAAGCGTGAACGTCGTGCCGCTGATGGTGCGCTCGACTTGATATTCCAGCGCTTCGCAAAGCGCCTTGGGGTCGGTCACGCCCAACGGAATACTTCGTAGCTCGTCCTGCGCATTAGAAAGAGCCGTGATGTCAGACCCCGGGCTCTTGATGACATTGGCGGTGTCGGTCAGCACCGGCTTTCGCAGGCGCAAGTCGCACGGCTCCAAGCCCAGCGCCGCCACGGCGATGAGCTCAACTCTTCGTTTAACACGGCAG
>CABUBS010000251.1 GCA_902489855.1 uncultured Collinsella sp. | reverse complement strand
GGAGAAGCGGAGTAGAACAATGGCAACCAAGAAGCTGACCTCGCTGGAGAGCGCCGGCATGCGTAGCAGCCCTCCATCATCGCCGAGCGTAACCGATCCGGATCCGCCCAGTGTGATAACCGCGGCACCGACACCCTTAGCGAGCAAGGCCTTAAGCGCGGCCACGCAGCTCGCGTCACCCGTGGGCAAGATGTCCGTCAGCACCTGGCACTCGGTCTCGTTGGGACAAACCAAGTCGACCGCAGGCCACGCTCCCGCCGGCAGGTCGCAGGCGGGCGCCGGATTAAAGACCGTATAGAACCCCAACCCGTGGGCGCAAGAGAGCGCCGCAGCCGTTGCCATCAGGTCGCATTCGCCCTGGGCGATAAAGACGCCGCCGGCAGCCGGGGCGAGGTCGCAGATATCGGCGTCAAGCTCGTCAGCCACCAGATAGCGCAGCGCGCAGGCCACGTCCTCGCCCGAAAGCGCATGGTTGGCGCCCGGCGACAACACGATGCGGTTGTCGTTCTCGCAGCGAATGATAGTCGCGGTACCGGTCTCCACGTCGTCGCGACGCGCCACAAACTCAACGCCCACGCCGGCATCTTGGAGTCCCGCCACCAGTGCATCGCCAAATGCATCGCGCCCGACGGCGCCGATCATGCACGTGCGCGCACCCATGCGCGCGGCGGCCACAGCCTGGTTGGCACCCTTGCCGCCGGCGTTGGTGATAAAACCGCTACCGCCGACGGTCTCGCCCGCACGCGGCATGCGCTCACACGCCACCGAAAGGTCCATGTTCATGCTGCCGAACACCGCAACGATGCTGTGATCCGCCATGGAAACCTCCTCGCCTTCAGGCTTTGCGCCCACCGTCGACCAACGATTGTGCACTCTCGCACCCCCTATAACTTTAGTCCACTTTGATGTGGACGCGCGCTTGAGCTTGCGCCAGCAGCAAGCATTCACAGGGGCAGGCAGCTACAATGAATACGTGCTGATTATTCTCGTCATTGGATGATGTTTTATGGAACAATTCTCGCAATCGGGCTCGCGCGGTCGACGCCGCACGGGCAACGAGCCGGCGCCGCACGAACGCGTGAAGGGCGAGCGCCGTGCCAACGAGCCGCGACGCACCGCAAGCCCCCATCGCGCTTCTGCCAACAACGCGGGCCGCGCCAACACTCCCGCCGCGGAGCAGACGCCTGCTCGCCCCAAGTCCCGCTACATCCCTGCGCTCGACGGCCTGCGCACGCTTGCCGTCGTCGCGGTGGTGCTCTATCACCTCAACCTCACGTGGGCTCAGGGCGGCCTGCTCGGCGTCACGATCTTCTTTGTGCTTTCGGGCTATCTGATCACGCGCTTGCTGCTCAACGAAGTCGCTAAGACCGGCCGCATCGACCTTAAGAGCTTCTGGATTCGCCGCATCCGTCGCCTGGTCCCCGCCGTGGTAACGGTAGTGTTCGTGACCTGCGCGCTGTGCACCATCTTTAACCACGTGATGCTCACCAAGATGCGTCCCGACGTTCTGCCGTCGCTGCTGTTCTTTAACAACTGGTGGCAGATTGCCCAAAACGTCTCGTACTTCAACGCCCTGGGCGACCCCTCGCCGCTTACGCACTTTTGGTCGCTCGCCATCGAGGAACAGTTCTACCTGGTTTGGCCCCCGCTGCTGCTCGCTATGGTATCCATGCACATGAGCAAGCCCAACACGCGCCGCATGGTTCTGGGCCTGGCTGCTGTCTCCGCCATCGCCATGATGCTGCTCTATAACCCCGCCGCCGACCCCAGCCGCGTGTACTACGGCACCGACACCCGCGTGTTCTCGCTGCTGCTGGGCGCCTGGATGGCCTTTATCCCCGATCGCGACCTGGCGCCGGTGCGTCTCGCTCGTCGTTTGGGGCTCAATCGCCTGGCTGGCGCCGCCAAGCACGGCAAGAACGCCGAGGGCAAGCATGACGCTACGACCGACGGCGCAGCCGAGACCGTCCCGGCACAGCCGAGCGCCCTCGTGCGCTTTTGGTCCTCGCCCGCATCCATCGATGTGCTGGGCGTCGTGGGTCTGGTTGGCCTTGCCGCCATGGTCGCGCTCACCAACGGCTACACCGCGTTCCAGTATCGCGGCGGCACGCTGTTATGCTCCATCCTCACGCTCATGGTCATCGCGGCCTGCGTGCAACCCCAGGGCGGCGACCACC
>CABUBS010000250.1 GCA_902489855.1 uncultured Collinsella sp. | reverse complement strand
GGTGATGGACACCGGTATGATCAGCCCATATTTGTTGAGCCCCTGCTCGTGCGGCAGCTCGATACCCAAACCAACTGACTTGCCGTTGACGCTCGCCGCCCCCTTGTTGGCCGCTTCCATGATGCCGGGGCCGCCACCGGTGATAACCGCCACGCCACGCTGGGCGATTTTACGGCCGACCGTACGTGCCGCCTTGTAGAGCGGATCGGTCTTGGGCGTGCGGGCGCTGCCAAAGATGGTCACCGCAGGACCAAGCTCGGCAAGCGCGCCAAAGCCGTCGACAAACTCTGCCTGGATGCGCAGCACGCGCCACGGATCAGCATGCAGCCAGTCGGTCGACTCCTCGGGCGCCAGCAGGTTGGCGTAGGTGTTGTCCTTAGGAATCATGGGGCCGCGCATGACCACGGGACCGCGGCGGTACGTCTCGTCGTAGGCAGGCTCGCCCTCAACATTCTCGTTCTTAATCATGGGCACTCCTATCGAGAAAAAGAAAACGGGCGGGGTCGACGCCATGCGCCAAACACCCGCCCGAGCATCAACTATTCGGTATGGTACCCACGATGCATCAAGCACTTGCAAGCTATCGGTCAGCGGTCGCGCAGCCGGCGTCAGCGAATGTGCCGACCGGCCGGCACTCGCCCCTTGCCGTTGCCCGCGCTCTGCAAGCACCCGCGGCGCTCTTAGTAATCCACCGCCGAAGGACTGTTCATCCAGTCGCTCACAAACGCATCGTAACGGCCCTCGATAATGGCCTGGCGAGCACGCTGCATAAGGTTGAGCAGGTAGTAGATGTTGTGCATCGACAGCAAAATGCCGCCGAGCATCTCCTTCTGCGTGACCATGTGGCGGATGAGCGCGCGGCTGTAGCCGCCCGTGCACACCGGGCAGGTGCAGGTGGGATCGATGGGGCCATCGTCGTGCGCAAAGCGAGCGTTGCGGAAGTTGAGGCGACCCTCGCTGGAGAACGCCGTACCCATGCGGCCGGTGCGCGTCGGCAGCACGCAGTCGAACATGTCGATGCCCACACCCACACCGCGCACGAGGGTGGTCGGGTTGCCGACGCCCATCAGGTAGCGCGGCTTGTGCTTGGGCATGTACTCGCTTACGAGTGGTGCCAGGGTCTCGAACATGGTCTCGTGGTCCTCGCCCACCGAGTAGCCGCCAATGCCGTAACCGGGGAAGTCGCCGCACTCCTCCAGATGGCGCAGCGAGCGCAGACGCAGGTCCAGATGCATGCCACCCTGGACGATGCCAAAGAGCGCCTGGTCATCGCGGGTGTGTGCCTTGTAGCAGCGCTCGGCCCACATGCTCGACAGCTCCACCGCGCGCTCGACGTAGGCGCGCGTCGCAGGATAGCCGGGGCACTGGTCGAGCTGCATGCAGATGTCGGAACCGAGCTTCATGGCAATTTCCATGTTGTCCTCGGGCGTCCAGAACACGTGGCGGCCGTCGTAGTCATTGACGATAAAGCGCACGCCCTCGTCGGTGAGCTTAACGGCGTCGTTATGGCTAAAGACCTGGAAGCCGCCCGAGTCGGTGAGGATGGGGCCGTGCCAATTCATAAACTTGTGCAGGCCGCCCAGCTCGGCGATGGTGTCCTCGCCGGGGCGCATGGACAGGTGATAGGTATTGGCAAGCACGATCTGGGCGCCGAGCTGCTTGACGGTCTCGGTAGGAATGCCCTTGACGTTTGCTTTGGTGCCCACGGGCATAAAGATCGGAGTCTCGATGTCGCCGTGCGGGGTATGCAGCACGCCGGCGCGCGCGTGCGTGGTCGGATCCTCGGCGATCAGGTCGAATTTAAAAAGGTTCTGGTCCATAAACTGGAACTCCTTGGTTGCGGTTCATACGCAGACCATTATACGGGCAACCCGCAAGGAGCACCGACTCGACAGAAACTGGTGCAAAGGGGTCATAGTCATTGGGGACGTTCTTAAATGACTAGTCGTCGGGGACAGTCTTCAGCGCCACCTTACAAAGGAGTGTCCCAATCTGCCGGCACTCAGGGACTGTCCCCAAGCGCCGGCAAGAGTGTCCCCTTCGACTAGTCATTTAAGAACGTCCCCAACGAACATCTGGGATCATTTCCAACTACCAAGTTAACGCCGATGTTATGGCACCGACAGCGAAAACCCGCCAAAGCGAGCAAGGTGCCTTGAAACGAGGCGGCATTGACCTTCT
>CABUBS010000249.1 GCA_902489855.1 uncultured Collinsella sp. | reverse complement strand
GAACTCGCGATAAACCTAAGCCGGTGCCCCCGCTGGCGGAACTAATTGTTCAGCATGCGGTCGAAGCTTCCCGAGTCGCCATCCCGATAGTCGGCGGTCATCAGAATCTCCTGTGGAATGCGTCCGCCCTCGCGCAGCACGTTGCGGAACTGCACGCGCGTGACCATGGGCAGATCCTTGATCGTCGCCGCCAGGTTCTGCGGCACACCCTGGTTGGCAGCTGCGGGTTCGCACTCTCCGCCGGCCTTCACGCGACGCTTGTGCTCGGCAAGCATGGCGCGATACATACCGGCATGCAGGCGAATCTCTACCACATTGGCGTTACGGGTCTGCTCGACAATGCGCGCACCCTCTCGGTCGATGTCGCCCACGTAGTAGACATAGTTAAAGCGATAGCCGATCTCGGCCAGATAATCATCCAGTGCGTGCGAAACGCTCGCCTTGCAGCCACCGCCAAAGATCACGCCGCCCACCTTGGTGCCAAAAAGCTTGGCGTGCTTGCGGCCGCGCAGGAGCTTGACGATTTCGTCATAGGTGTCTAGGTTCTCGACCATAATGAACGGCTTGTCGGCGCCCAGCGTAAAGAAACCCGTAAAGTGCACGGGGCGGTTGGGGGCGACCTTAATCGCCTGCATGCTGATACCTTTTTCGGTCATACGCCGAATCAGGCGCTCGCCGTGCTTGCCGTCAAAGGCCTTCTCATCGTTAAAAATCTGGTAGGCGCGCTGGCGACGCGAAGCGACCGGCGTGTCGGCACCGCGATTCTGCTCAATCCAAGCCTGGATGATCGCAATTTCCTCGGCAATCTTGCGGTTGGACATCTCGTTGTGCTGAGTGCGCTGCGGAGCCTTTTTGCCGTCCTTGCCCTCGACCTTAACAATTTGAGTCTGCTGCTCCTTGATCTTAGAGAGCGCCGTGGGCGTAGGGACAACTTTGAGCAGCTGCCTGCCTAAAACGCGGGCAAGGGCAAACGCCGAGACCTCGCCGTGAACGGCCGACTTGGGCTGCTGGGCAGCAGTATCTGCTGCGGCAGACTCCGGCTTCTTCTGAGACTTGCGCTTAGAATCGCCTTGGGAATTGCGCTCGCGCTTCGGCATAGACGCCTGCTTCTGCGGACGATCGGACTTACTCTCCTTCGCCCGCTGGCGCTTAGGCTGCCCCGAAGAAACCTCGACCTTCGCATCCTCGTCCTGCGGCGTGGTCTTCTCGGCTGCAGTCTCGGCATGGGAACTGCGGCCCCCACGATGGCGACGGCGGCGAGGCTTGCTCGAAGCACCCTCCCCCGTCTGTTCAACCGCAGGTTGCTGGCCCTGGGTCTCCGTATCGGACGCAGTCTGCTCATCAACAGGCTTCTGTTCACGAACTCCCGACTCGGCAGGCTTCACGGCCTTCTCGGCCCGCACCTCCGGAACCTGATTAACCTTCTCCTGGCGCTTTACGGGGTACGCGCGACCTGCAAAGCCGCGACCGGGACGACACGAGTCTGAGGCCTTCTTGGCCGGCTTCTCAGAATCGTCCGCAACTTCGGCAGTCTCTTCGGCCTCGCGCACAACATCCTGCTGCTCGGCCCTAAAATGCGCACCGCGGCGACGCTTGGGTTCCTGAGGCTCAGCGGACTTTTGCTCTTTCACAGACTCCTGCGGCTCGGAGACGGGCTCGTTCTCGACAACCTCGGTAACGGCCCCATCCTTTTGAGCGACGGCGCGACGGAAGCGCTCCTGCTGGGCGCGGCGCTGCGCATCGCGCTTGCCACCCCCGCCAAAACCGCCGCGTCCTGCCTTGGCCGTAAAGGCACGCACGACGTTCTCATCGAGCAACTCATCGGTATCGACATGCTCACGCGGAGCAACTTCTTCCACAGCAGGCACGTCAGCGGAATCCTCGACGGACTCGGCAGGCTGCTCCTGGGCATCGCGGATCTCGGCATTGATGGTATAGAACGCCGGGCGCCCGTTAATGCCGCTACCCTCGATCTTGGTCACAATATTGGCCGCGATAAGCTCATCGCGCATCGCCTTGGTGTCACATTCCTTATCGACGGAGCGGAAAATCTGCGCCAGCGCACTCGACTTAATCTTGAGCGCCTTGCGGCAAAGCAGGTCGTAGGCAACCAACTTGGCACGCTCGGCAGAAAGCGACGTCTGGCTGCTCAGACGTTCAGCCAGGGCATCGACATTATTTTGGTTATCGG
>CABUBS010000248.1 GCA_902489855.1 uncultured Collinsella sp. | reverse complement strand
TTCGAGACCGCCGCATTCAACCACTCTGCCACCCCTCCGGCGGTCGGCGTAAGCCGACCGGATAAATTTTGAGCTCCGCTCAAAATTTGGACATCCCTCCTATTCAGCCACGCCCCCATCGCGTTCGGCATCAACCCGGATCCCCAAACATGGAACCTATGACCGTACCCAGTCCCGACCGTTTGCCGAGCAATAGGGTCGCAATCGGCGCCGAACATGTACTATGTACGGGCATTGTCAAAATCCGTAACCCAAAGGACCCCATCTTGCCCGTCGTCGCCGCTATGACCATTACCTCACATGCATCGGATGCCATGGTCGCTATTCCGTTTTGGCTCGAGATGTTCGCT
Source organism: uncultured Collinsella sp. (assembly GCA_902489855.1). Classification (GTDB taxonomy): domain Bacteria; phylum Actinomycetota; class Coriobacteriia; order Coriobacteriales; family Coriobacteriaceae; genus Collinsella. The sequence continues at coordinate 1,847 of CABUBS010000248.1, read as the reverse complement.
GTTGTCGCTGCATCGATCTCGGGTGTACTGGTTGCGCGCGAGCACAAGCTCGACCTGGTGGGCGCGGTCGCGCTCGCGGTGGTCTGCGGTCTGGGCGGCGGTCTCTTGCGCGATATGACGCTGCAGGTGGGCAACGTCTACATCCTCAACCAGCCGATGGCACTGCCGCTTTCCATCGCCACGGCAGCCATCATCTACATTTTCCCGGCAATCGTCGACAAACCCGAAAAACTCATTCCCCTGCTCGACATCATCTCGGTCGGCATCTATGCCGCCACCGGAGCGGACAAGGCGCTGGTCTACGGCTTTGCACCGGCGGTGTGCATCATGATGGGCTTTTTTACCGCGGTGGGCGGCGGCATGTTGCGCGACGGCTTTATGGGCGTGGTTCCGGGCATTTTCCAACGCACTAACTTTTATGCCATCGCGGCCATCGCCGGATCGGCAAGCTATGTAAGCCTCGTTATGAGTGGCTTGGTCAGCAATGTCGTCGCGTTGGTCGTATGCGTTGTCGTGACCATGGGTCTGCGCTGGCTCTCACTGCGCTTTGACATCAAAAGCCCCACCGAAGAAGATATTGCGCGCTTCTTGCACCGTAAAAAGTAGACAGCACGGCACGACCCTTCGAAATGCAACCGAGAGGTTCTTTTAGAGCGCCCACGCGTTGGGTACCCTGTTAGATATATGCCGAGTATCTAACGAAGGATTCACTATGCCCTGCAATCAATTCCCGTTGACCCAGCGCCGTAAAGCATGGGGCCGCATCACCATCCTATTCGCGCTCATCGCGCTGGCGATCACCGTGCTTCCCACGGCGTCGTTCGCCGGCACGGACACCGCAGGCAATGTCCTTGCGACCGACAATGACGCCAATCCGTCCGGCGTCGAGGGTGACCTGTACTGGGCCGGTCAGGCCCTCAACTTGGATGACGCGTCCATCGACCACGATATCATCGCTGCGGGCGATACCCTCTCAATTCGCGACTGCACGGTGGGCGGCGCCGTTCGTCTTGCGGCGCGCACGATTGATATCGCCAAGACCACGGTTGGTGGCAGCGTCACGGTCGTCGGTCAGCACGTTGTGCTTAACACCGACAGCTCTGCCAACTGTTTTTACGCGATAGGCGAGACGGTTGCCCTGCGCGGCTCTACCAAGTCGGCAGCGCTTGCGGGCGATACGGTGACCATCGATGGCACCGTCGAGGGCGATGTCGAGGTTTGGGCCGACAAGCTCATCCTGGGCAAGAACGCCCATATCACCGGCACCGTGAACGCGCACGTCTCCGAGGACCCCGAGCGTGCCGCAGGAGCCGAGGTAGGCGCGCTCAAGATCGACCGCACCGAGAACGAGGATACTTCCACCGTTAACGATGTCATCGGCGGTATCGTCGCCGCGGCATTCTCGACCTGCTTTGTCGCTCTGCTGCTCGAGCTCGTCTTTCCGCGCGCGACCGCCAGCGCCGCCGGCATGCTCCACCAGCGCCCCATGCCCCTGTGGGTGAGCGGTCTTCTGGGCACGATTGCTATCGTCCCCGCCGTCCTACTGCTGATTATCTCTATCGCTGGTCTGTCGCTTGCCGGAGCCCTCATGTGCGGTGTCATTGGCATCGCGCTGGTGTCGAATGCCTTTGCAGGGTGCGCGATTGCACGCATGGTCGGACACAGCCAGAACCGCTACGCCATGGCAGCCGTTGGTGGCGTAATCGCAGGCGCCCTCACGGGGCTTCCCCTCGTAGGCGGCTTCATCAGCGGCGTGGCCTTTGTCTTTATGCTCGGCTACATCATCCAAATCATCTGGCACAACGCCCACCTCAAGCCGCAGCAGCCGGCTAACACGCCAGAACTCC
>CABUBS010000247.1 GCA_902489855.1 uncultured Collinsella sp. | reverse complement strand
GCTACGACGCGCCCGACGACGAGAGCGAGACCGCTTGCAAGGCCCTCGGATCTTTTGTAGGGATGGGGATGTGCTTTGATGCAGGCTCTTTTGGAGGTCCTGGGCTCGTTACGCGAGCTCGGCTCCGAGGGCCTTGCAAGCGGTCTCGCTCTCGTCGTCGGGCGCGTCGTAGCAGATGGTGGAGTCCACGACGTTGACGCCAGCCTCGTCGGCGTCGGCCTTCCAGTTGTCCATCCACTCGCCCTCGGCCCACGAATAGGAGCCAAAGAGGACGACCTTCTTGTCGCCGAGAGTCTCCTTGACCTCGTCCCACATCGGCTGGAACTCATCGTACTCGAGTTCCTCAGAACCCATGGCGGGGCAGCCGAAGGCGAAGGCATCATATTCGGCGGCCTTGTCGGCAGAGAAGTCGGCGCAGGAGATGACCTCTGCCTCGGCGCCGGCACCGGTTGCGCCCTCGGCAACGAAGTTTGCCATGGCCTCGGTGTTGCCTGTACCGCTCCAGTAGACGACGGCGATCTTGCTCATGTTGAGTCCTTTCAGTTGTGCGGCGTGCGGCCGCGTTTTGTATGCTCTATCGGGTTGCCTGGACAAGTTGTCCCAGAGTGCAGCCCTGTTGATAGATGTAGGTAAGGTATTGCGTGCATGCGCGATAGGAATCGAAGGTCGTGAGCGCCTGCTCAACGTTTGTGTATACCTTCCATGCGCCAAAGACCTTATAGTTTTCGCCGTGCTGGACAATAAACTGATGGACATCTTCGTAGGGATAGCCCAAAAAATAGCCAATTTCGTGGGGGAACTCGCACATGCACCCCGTATCGCAGTGCCTATTTCGCGCGAGTGCGCAGACGCTGCCGTCATAGGCGCTTTCTGCGGCATTGCTGCTTGCCAACGTGATGCGCGCGGCGAGATGCACCAGGGATGCGGGCAGGTTGTGGACATCGTAACCTTCGGCGGCTAGCGCCGTCGTGGCACGGGGGTCGGAGAGGTATCGCATAAGATCCGCAGGGCGGTACACATAGATGAGCGCTCCGCAGGGGCGCCAGACCAAAACGCTCATATGGATCCCGAGTGGCTGGAGCTCGCGGTTGCATTGGGCTATGACGGCGAGCAGGCGAGAGCGTCGCTCTTCGATATGGACGGCGCCGGGTTTTCCGTTTTGGTTGGCGTAAACGCCGGGATAGGTAAAGAGTGAAGCCTGCTTGATACCTGCGAGCGTAGGGGAGCAGTTGCGCACGACAGCCGTTTGGTATGTTGGGATGTCAATGGTTCGAGTCACGATGCTCCTTTCGGGTCCTCAGTTGTTAGCCGAGGAAAACTTATACACGAAAGTAAGCCATGGTCAACAAAAAAGTTTGAAGAGGGAAACTAATTGACCGAACGGACACGATTTTGGAGTAAGATGGGAACACCCCATGGGGGTATAGGTATAAGTATTTAGAGAAAGGGGAGCGCATGGAAGATTTGCTTAACCCCGCGAATATCATCGTGCTGGCCGTAATTGCTGTTGGCGTGTTCTTTGGCCTGCGCCGCATTGTTGCTTCGACACACGGAAAGAGCTGCTGCAGCGATGGCGCGAGCGACAAGAAGGCCAAAAAGGTTGTTGTGAAGGATACCGATCCGTCCCACTACCCCTATAGCGATGAGTTGCTTATCGGCGGCATGAGTTGCGACGGCTGTGCTCAGAACGTGGCCAATGCCCTGAATGCGCTGGATGGTGTGTGGGCTACTGTAACGTACGCGGACCACACAGCGCGCGTGCGCTCCAAGCGGCCGATCGATCGCGGTGTCCTTGAGGCGGCCGTGAGGGATGCGGGTTACTACGTCATGACGCTGTAAGCGCCGCCTTGGATGCATTTCCTTGTCTAGGCTCGTCCGCGCAGTTCGATGTCTTGAATGTCATCGAAATTGATGGCGATGTCTTTGAGCTTGAGGAGCTTGAAGGCAGGGAGTACCTCGTCGAGGATGCCGGTGCGGGAGCGATAGCCGTACGTATCGTAATAGGTGACGCGGACCAGGTCGCCGCGTTTGAGGCCCTCGAGCTTTTCCGAAAGCTCGAGGGCCTTTTCTTCCGTGAGTTCGCATTTGGGCTCAACAGTGATCTCTTGTTTGCGCACGAGCTCGTAGTATCCCGTGAGGGCGGCAAAGGGCATAAACTGCGCGGCACGGCCGGCACGGACGGCGCCGTTGGCGGTGAGCT
>CABUBS010000246.1 GCA_902489855.1 uncultured Collinsella sp. | reverse complement strand
GAGTACGCGAGCCTGTGGAGCCGTCAAACCGGCGCATTCTTGGAGGCGTAAGCGTCTCGGACGTGGGACAATCGTGTCCATGAGTTTGTTGTGCCGTTGAGCCGAGGAGTCGTTATGCCACGCGAGACCAATGCCGCCAAACGCGAGCGCGCCATCGAGGTGTGCGAGCGCCTCAACCGTCGCTATGGCCCGGTCGAGTGCTTTTTGGACCACGATAACCCCTTTCGCCTGTTGATCGCCGTGCTTCTTTCGGCGCAGACGACCGACGCACAGGTCAACAAGGTGACGCCGCGGTTGTTTGACCAGTGGCCCACGCCCGAGGCCATGGCCGGCGCGAGTGTTGCCGACGTGGCGGACACGATCAAGTCGCTCGGCTTCTATAAGAGCAAGGCCAAGCACGCCGTGGAGGCCGCGCAGATGATCGTTGCCGACTACGGCGGCGAGGTGCCGGCCGACATGAAGGAGCTCGTCAAGCTGCCGGGCGTGGGACGCAAGACCGCGAACATTGTGCTCAACGTGGGGTACGGCATTGTGGAGGGCATTGCGGTGGATACGCACGTCAATCGCATTGCGCACCGCCTGATGCTGAGCCCCAAGACGCACGCCAAGGAACCGCTCAAGACCGAGCAGGACCTGCTCAAGATCTTGCCGCACGAGTATTGGGAGTCGGTCAACCACCAGTGGATTACCTTCGGCCGCGAGATCTGCGATGCCCGCAAGCCCAAATGCGACGAATGCCCGCTGGCAGACCTTTGCCCCAGCGTGCGCGTTTTGGGGTAGCGCCGCGGCGTGCATCGGCGTGCGCGCCCTATGCGCTACCATGGCAATCAATGAATTTTGACGAACGACCCGCCGAGCTTGCCCCGGCGGGCTTTTGGCGTTGCGATGCCGGAGGAACAGCATGCTCATTCACCGTATAGCCGCGCAGCTCTACACTGCCGAGGCGCTGCAGACCGTCGAGGCTGGGCTCGATGCCGGCGAGGACGTGACGCTTGCCGTGTCGCAGTCGGGCCGCACACTTATGGCAGCCGCCCAGTTTGCGCGCCGTCCGCGCCCCACGGTCTACATCGTGAGCGGCGAGGACGCTGCCGATCGCGCTGCGCGCAGCCTAGCTGCCTATGTGGGCCTGGCGCACGTGTGCCGCTTTCCCGAGCGCAAGGACTACCCTTGGCGCGAACAGGCGCCCGACGACGCCGTGGTGGCCCAGCGCTGCGAGGCGCTCGGGCGCATCGTGCGCGGCGACAACTGCATCATGGTCGCCTCGGCCCGCGCGCTGCTGCGCTGCGTGCCACCGGTCGAGAGCCGCTACTGGGAGTCCACGACCTTTACAGTGGGCGAGGAGATTCCCTTTGACGAGGTGCCGCAGCGTCTGGTGGGCATGGGCTACACCAATGCCGGCGCTGCCGACGCGCCCGGTCTGTTCCGTGTGCACGGCGATACCGTCGAGGTGTTCCCCGCGCAGGAAAAGGCGCCCGTGCGCATTGAGTTCTTCGGCGACGAGATCGATCGCATCCGCCGCATGGTGAGCTCTACGGGCCAAACCATCGGCAACGAGGACAGCATCGAGATCTTCCCCTGTCGCGAGTTGGCGCTCACCGACGAGGCCGTCCACAACATGCATGTGGCGCTCTATCGCGCCAGTCAGGACGACAGCAAGCTGGCGGCGCTGCTCGAGATGGTGGATGCGCGCATCGTCACGCCCGAGCTCGACCGCTTTTTGCCAGTGATGTACGGCCAGACTGTGAGCCCGCTGTCGCATGTGAGCGGCAAGGCGCTCGTGGTGCTGTCCGAGCCGCGCTCGCTGTTCGACGATTGCCTGCGCGCCTACGAGGACATCGAGACCCGTGCCGGCGAAGCGGGGGTTGACCGCCTGGACGGCCTGTACGTGCGCGCCCAGCAGCTCGACTTTGGTGCTCAGCAACGCCTGAACTACGTGAGCCTCATCCGTGCCGGTGGTGCGGTGACGGCCGAGCTCAAGATTGAGCAGCCGGCCATCGCAGGCTCGGACAACCGTTTTATGACGCGCATCCAGGAGGTCGTGGGCAAGCGCTATGCCTGCGTGTTTGCCATTCCCGACCGTGGCGCGCGCGAGTCGATGGAGCTCACCTTTGGCGACGAGGGCATTACCTTTGAGGAGTCGCTGACCGCCGCGCCCGAAAACGCGGGTCTCATCGGCGACCGCGTGCGCGTGGCGGCGGCGGATTCTGCCGATCGCGAAGGTAATCTGCGTAATGTCCACCCTGCGG
>CABUBS010000245.1 GCA_902489855.1 uncultured Collinsella sp. | reverse complement strand
ACCGGTGCCGACGGCGGCATTGCTTGCCTGGGCGGGTCACTTGCGTCCGCGCGGTTTGTGACGCCTGCTGGCGGGGTCTTTGGTGCTAGTGGCGTGGTGGATGCCTCCGGTGCGGTGGCACCGCATGTGGCGATTGAGCCCGATGTAGCCACGCCTCCGGCAGGGGAGACCGATGGGGGCGACGTGCCTGGCGATAGCGCGGGCAAGTCTCCCGCCGATGCTAGCCCCGCTGCCGGAGAGCCCACCGCAGGACCCGCGGCAAATCCCGCGCCGAAGCCCGCTGCCGCGTCAACCAAGACAACAACGACAGTAACCAAGACCACGGTCGCCAAGGGCTCCACGCCCAAGACCGCAACCGTGGCTTCCACGTCTCTCCCCAAGACCAGTGACAACAGTTGGATCGCCGCATCCTTTACGCTACTCCTGTTGGGACTGGGGCTTCTAGGAGCCGCATATCACTGTTGGGGCGTGCGGCATACCTAGCTGCAATACAAGAGCCCTGTAGAAGCTTTAAAGGCAACGCTTTCCGAAAGGGAGCGTTGCCTTTTTACTGCATGCAATGTATGAGGTGCCGTACCACTAAAAGGCTTAGTTAATTGATTGTAATTACATAATCTACTAGTGTATGTGCGTTATACTAAGGTTGCACTCACATGATTGGAGGGTCCAAAAATGGCAAGCTCAACATTAACCATTAGGGTTGACGATGACCTCAAACGCGAGGCAGCAGAAGTGGCTGATTACTATGGACTTGATTTGTCGTCCGTGACGCGCGCATTCTTCAAGCAAATGGTCAACACCCATCGCATCCCGTTGACTTTTGCCCCTGAGGAGCCCAATGCCGAAAGCCTTGAGGCCATTCGCGAGGGGGACGCGTTTCTTGCATCTGGCAAAAAAGGACGTTTTGACAATGGCGCCGATCTTATCGCTGCGGCGATGGCACAATGAGCACGTTAACCGCAGAGTTCTCTGCAGCCTTCTCCCGCGATTTAAAGAAAAAAGCAAAGCGCCGTAAATGGGATCTATCCGAGCTTCAAAAGCTAATTGACCTGGTGCTACAGAATACACCCGAGTCAATGGACATATTAAAACGACGTCATAATATGCACCGGCTAAGCGGCAACTGGGCAGGGCGAAACGAATGTCACGTAGCAAACTCTGGCGACTGGCTTGTCATATGGTCATCAAACGAAGAGGTAGCTTTCTTTGAACGCACCGGCAGCCATGATGAGCTGTTCCGATAGCTCCCTTAATATCGACACCGCCAAAGCTATCCGGATTTCAAGCAAATGACATCCTATTTGTTCAACATTGTTGGAGATTTAGCTGCGCAATGATGATTGCCTCCCATCCTAGGCTGGAATATCGTCTCCAAACCAGGCCCTGGCAGCGGTTTGCTCTGCAAAAGGTTGCGCAATGTGCTCGCCGGTAGATCCTGCGCGTGGCCATACGCTACCAGACTCTTCCTTTTCATCGACAGGTTCCTTAAAGCGATGGCCCAACACTGTCGATGAGCGGAATGCGGCAAACTGCGCCCCCGCGTTCTCTATCGAGGTGCGTCGATCCTAGGTACGAGGGGTTCGCCCAGATCGAGACGACCTATTAAGGCATCTCTGTCCCTGTCGTCTCGATGAACACCTTCGACCTGACTCATGCCTTACGCGATGTTCGGACAAACTCGGTTATAGCGATTTGCCTTCTCATTAAAAGGGGCTGCAAGATGTTTACCGCCATGGCCTGCCTATGCGTTTTGCTGGGCGGGCCTTCCTATGCCGCGGGCGCGGAGAGCCTCATCATCGCGGGCGCGACGTACTTCGAGCCGGGTGTGTCGGGCCCCGGCTGGGCCTGGACCGATGCCGACCACCTGGAGCTTAACGGCTACGCGGGTGAGGCCATCGGCGCCGAAGGCGACCTGGTGCTGACGCTTGCCGGGCAAAACTCCGTGACGGAGTCGCATGCGCCCGATGCGGACATCACGCTGTGCGGCATGGAGGCGTGGGGCAACCTGACGCTTCGCGGCACCGGGACCCTGACGGCGACGGGCTCGCAGTGCGGGATCCACGTGTCGCAGGCGCTTGTGGTGGACGGCTGCGCCGTCGATGCCCGGGCGGACGGGGCCGATATTTCCGACGAGGCCGTGGCGGGCGTGATCGCCGGCGACATGGCCGTGCGCGGCGGCGGGCGCGTCGTCGCCGCGGGCACCGGGTCCGGAGCGGGCGTGCGCGCTTATGGCGTATATCTGCAAGATGCGGGCCTTGGCGCT
>CABUBS010000244.1 GCA_902489855.1 uncultured Collinsella sp. | reverse complement strand
CCCGCCACCGTAAGCGGTGACGGGCCTCAACTGCACGGTTTGCGCGCTGGCTCGAGCTACGCGTTCTTTTTGCCCAGCTTAGCCTTAACCAGACCGACCACGGTCGGGATGATCGACACGGCAACGATGCCGATAATCAGCAGCTCAAAGTGCTCCTGCACAAAGGGGATGCCGCCAAAGAAGTAGCCCAGCAGCGTAAAGAGCGTTGACCAGGTAATGCCGCCCAGCACGTTAAAGATAACGAAGTTACGCCAGTGCATGCCGCCCATGCCGGCGATAAAGGGCACAAAGGTGCGGATAAACGGGAAGAAACGGCCCAGGAAAATAGCCAGGTGGCCCCACTTGTCCAAGAAGTCCTCGGACTTTTTGATGCGCTCGGGCGTCATGGCCTTAACCTTGCCCGAGGCGATGATCTTTTTGCCAAAGAAGTGACCGATCATAAAGTTGCACTGGTCACCCAGGATGGCAGCAGCCCATGCGACGGCCAGCAGTGCCACGATGTTAAAACCACCGTTGTGGGCAAAGAAGCCCGAAGCAAACAGCAGTGAATCGCCAGGAAGGAACGGGAAGAACACCACGCCCGTCTCGATAAAGATGATCAGGAACACGCAGCCGTAGGCCATAAGCGGGCCGGCGGCGATCCAGCTGGCAATCGCGGTGCGCGGATCTTTGAGCAGCTCGGCGATAAAATTAATGAAACCCATGAAGTAAAACCTCTCAGTTGTGGGCGCGGATACGTCCAAGTTGACCAGTATACGGTTGCGGCGTCCCCTCGTGCGCAACCCCACAAAAGCATGACTCCATTACCAGCAAGTTTGCATAACTGACACCTGTCGCGCAATGCCGCCAAGATTGTCCTTCCTAATCCCTAGCGAATCGCTATACTTTATTGAATCGCATTGCCATGGCACTAAGGGAGGGCGGCCGGTGAGCTTTATCAATACCATTCGCGAGGACATCAAGACCGTCCAAGCGCAGGACCCCGCCGCGCAAAACGGTCTGGTCATCTTCCTTTCCTATCCTGGCCTGCACGCCAAGTGGAACCACGTGCCCGAGCACTGGCTGTGGGAGCATGGACATCGCTCGCTCGCCCGCGTGCTCTCGCAAATCACCCGTCATATCACCGGCGTCGAGATTCATCCCGCCGCACAGATCGGCAAGCACTTCTTTATCGACCACGCCATAGGCGTCGTCATCGGCGAGACCACCATTGTGGGCGACAACTGTGTGCTTTACCAGGGCGTTACGCTCGGCGGCACCGGCAACGAGACCGGCAAACGCCACCCAACGCTCGGCGATAACGTCACCGTGGGCACGGGCGCCAAGGTGCTCGGCAACATCCGCATCGGCAACAACGTCAAAATCGGCGGCAACTCGGTTGTCGTCAAGGACGTGCCCGACAACTGCACCGTCGTGGGCGTGCCGGGACGCATCATCAAGCGCAACGGCTGCCGCGTGTTCGAGGAGAGCTTCGATGCCAAGCAGCATCGCGAGTACATGCCCGATGACGCCGCCGAGCAGAGTGCCCTCAACCGCCAGGGCATCACCGAGAATGCCCGCCGCGTCAAGGAACTCGAGCGAGAGGTGGCCGAGCTCAAAGCCCTCGTCGCCAAGCTCGTGGACGAACGCTAGAGGCGGACGACCACCGACAACATTGACGCCAACGCAAAGGCGCGCCAGAGGATTCACCCCCGGCGCGCCTTATTTGTGATATGGCAAAGAGACTGTCCCTTTGTCACATTATGCGAACTGACTCAGATAGAGGTCGGCGTAGGCACCCTCGGCAGCCAGCAGCTCCTTATGCGTGCCCTGCTCGATAATGTTGCCGTGATCCATGACCAAGATCAGGTCGGCGTCCACGATCGTCGACAGGCGATGCGCGATCACAAAGCTCGTGCGCCCGCGCATGAGCGCGTCCATGGCACGACCGATGGCAAGCTCGGTACGCGTATCCACGCTTGAGGTCGCCTCGTCCAGGATGAGAATCGCCGGGTTATTGAGCAGCACGCGTGCGATGGTCAGCAGCTGACGCTGGCCCTGGCTGATGCTCTCGGCATCGTTGGCCACGCGCGTGTCGTAGCCCTGCGGCATGGTGCGCACAAAGAAGTCGACCTGCGCGGCACGAGCGGCCGCGACAATCTCCTCGCGCGTCGCCTCGGGGCAGCCGTAGGCGATGTTTTCGGCAATCGTGCCATCGAACAGCCAGGCGTCCTGCAGCACCATGCCAAACTGCTGCCGTAGCTCGCCGCGGTCCATGCGGCTCGTATCCATCCGCAGTC
>CABUBS010000243.1 GCA_902489855.1 uncultured Collinsella sp. | reverse complement strand
TCTGCCGATCGCGCCGCACGCCAGGAGGCCCATGCTTCGATCCGTGAGCGCAAGGCCGACGCGCTCAATGCCCGCTCTCTGGAGGCCGGTGCCGCCCAGGCCGCCGCCGGCGCCGCCGTGCCCACCATCTCGCGCGGACGCGTGACCTTTGTGGACGCCGCCCTGCCGCAGGGCGTGGTGGTGCCCGACGCCAACCTGGCCGTGTTCTCAATCGCCGACCTCAACGCCCGCATGGACGCCAACCGCGCGCGTAGCCGCCGCAGGGTGGACATTACGCAGATTACCTTCCCCTTTAAGCCGGGCGACTACGTGGTGCACGCCACCCACGGCATCGCGCTCTTTAGCGAGATCGCGCGCCAGGAAGTGGGCGGCAAGGAGCGCGACTACTTTTTGCTGGAATACGCCGACGGCGACAAGCTCTACGTGCCGCTGGAGCAGGTCGACCGCATTACGCGCTATGTTGGTCCCGACGGCGACAAGCCGCGTCTGACCAGGCTTAACACCGCCGACTGGACGCGCGCCACCAATAAGGCGCGCAAGAACGCCAAAAAGCTGGCGTTTGACCTGGTCGACCTCTATACGCGCCGCTCATCGATTGCCGGCATCGCCTGCCCGCCCGATACGCCCGAGCAGATCGAGATGGAGGAGAGCTTCCCTTACGACGAGACACGCGACCAGCTGGAGGCTATCGCCGACATCAAGGCAGACATGGAGGCGCCCAAGCCCATGGACCGCCTGCTGTGCGGCGACGTGGGTTTCGGCAAGACTGAGGTCGCCCTGCGCGCAGCCTTTAAATGCGTGGACTCCGGCCGCCAAGTCATGGTGCTCTGCCCCACGACCATTCTGGCCCAGCAGCACTACGAGACGTTCTTTGAGCGCTTTGCCCCGTTTGGCCTCGAGGTCGAAGTGCTCAGCCGCTTCCGCACCCCGGCGCAGCAAAAGCGTGCGCTTAAGGCGTTTGCCGAGGGCACGATTGATGTGCTCATCGGCACGCACCGCTTGCTTTCTGCCGACGTGAACCCCAAGAACCTGGGCATGGTGATCATCGACGAAGAGCAGCGCTTTGGTGTGCAGCACAAGGAGCAGCTCAAGAACCTGCGCGAGCAGATTGACGTGCTCACGCTTTCGGCAACGCCGATTCCGCGAACCATGCAGATGGCCACGAGCGGCGTGCGCGACATGAGCCTGATCACCACGCCGCCGACCGGGCGCCGCCCCGTGATCGTGCACGTGGGAGAGTACGATCCCGACGTGGTGAGCGCGGCGATTCGCTTGGAGGTGGGTCGCGGCGGCCAGGTGTACTACGTGTCCAACCGCGTCAAGACCATCGACGACGCCGTGGCGCGCGTGCACGAGGCCGCGCCCGAGGCGCGCGTGGGCGTGGCGCACGGCAAGATGAGCCCGCGCGAGGTCGAGGACGTGATGATCGAGTTTGCGACCAAAAAGATCGACGTGCTCATCGCCACGACCATCGTGGAGAGCGGCATCGACAACGCGACCGCCAACACGCTGATCATCGAGGATTCGCAGCGCCTGGGTCTGGCGCAGCTTTACCAGCTCAAGGGCCGTGTGGGTCGCTCTGCCACGCAGGCCTACGCGTACTTTATGTTCCCGGGCGAGCTGCCGCTCACCGAGGAGGCTACGGCGCGTCTGACCGCGCTTTCCGAGTTCCAGGACCTGGGCAGCGGCATGCGCATCGCCATGCGCGATCTGGAGATCCGCGGTGCCGGTTCGCTCATGGGTGCCGAGCAGCACGGCAACCTGTCGAGCGTGGGCTTTGACCTGTTTACGCAGATGCTGGGACAGGCCGTGGCCGAGGCGCGCGGTGATGACGATGCCGGCGTGGAGGCGGCGAGCGTGGGCATCAACCTGCCGGCAGACTACTTCTTGTCCGAGGAGTACATGCCGGCGGTGGACCAGCGCGTGCTCGTGTACCGCAAGCTCGCGGCGGCTGAGGACTTGGAGAGTATCGACGAGGTGCAGGAGGAGACCGAGGCCGCGCATGGCGAGCTGCCGTTGGCGGGACTCAACCTGTTCAACCGCGCGCGTATCCGCATCCGCGGCGAGCGCTTGGGGCTCGAGAGTGTCACGCTCAGCGGCGGACGCATCACGTTTTTGGGCGTCGAGGTGCCCAAGAAAGTGGCCTTTGAACTTAAGACCCGCTATGGCGCGGTGAACTTCCCCAAGAGCCGCAAGCTGTCGGTGCCCTACAAGGCGGGCGCCGGCGCGGGCAGCGGCCTGGGCCGCGGCCTCGACGCCAACGACGGCACCGGCCCGGTGGCGGC
>CABUBS010000242.1 GCA_902489855.1 uncultured Collinsella sp. | reverse complement strand
CTTAACGAGCTTCAGGCCGAGAACCCTGACAAGTACGCCCCGAGCCGATGATCTTCTTGGGATCGTAGCCGGTCAGGTGCCACAGCTCGGTGCACACGACGTCGCAGGGGTTGGAGATGCTCACGAAGATGCCGTCAAAGCCGGCGTCGACGATGCGTTTGGCAAAGGTGCGGGCGGCGTCGGTGGTAAAGAACAGCTCGCCGTCGCGGTTGCCGGCGGCCAGCGCGACCTTGCCGGCGGCGTTGACGATGACGTCGCAGCAGGCAAGCTCCTCGTAGTGGTCGTAGCAGTTGACGATCTTGGTGTTGTACGGGACAAACGAAAGGGAGTCGCGCAGGTCCTGGACCTCGGACGTCACCTTGGCCTCGTTGATATCGCACAGGTACAGCTCGTCGGCAATGCCCTGCATGAGCAGGCTGTTGGCGACATGTGCTCCTACGTGGCCCTGGCCGACCACACCGATCTTACGCGTCTGGTACATATACGTATCCTTTCGGCCGAGTTTTTCGCGTCGAACCATTGTAGCGTCCTGCTGTCACTTTGCTAGGATAAAGCGCCATAGATTTTTGGGCATGCCTTAATCTCTACTTTTGGAGTGATTTGGGCCGCTGGCGGCATCGCTGGGCGATACACTCGCGCGGATGGGGCTGCTCGTTGTACCATAGCTGCAACTGACTCGTAAGGAGCATCCATGCCCATTCGCATCCCCGACGCCCTCCCTGCCGCCGCGCAGCTCGAGAGCGAGAACATCTTTGTCATGACCGAGTACCGCGCGCTGCACCAGGACATCCGTCCGCTGCGCGTGCTCATCCTCAACCTCATGCCCACCAAGATCGCCACCGAGACGCAGATCATGCGCAAACTCTCCAACACGCCGCTGCAGGTTGAGGTGGATCTGCTGCGCACCAAAACGCACGAGGCCACGCATGTGAGTGCCGGCCACCTGGAGACGTTCTACCGCACGTTCGACGACATCCGCGACATCCACTACGACGGTCTGATCATCACGGGCGCGCCGGTGGAACAGATGCCGTTCGAGGAGGTCGACTACTGGCCCGAACTCTGCCAGATTATGGATTGGTCCACCACGCACGTGCACTCTACGCTGCACATTTGTTGGGGCGCGCAGGCGGGGCTCTACCATCATTACGGTATCCAGAAGTACGACCTGCCGGCAAAGGCGAGCGGTGTGTTCGAGCATTATCTGGTGAAGCCGCAAAGCCCGCTGGTCCGCGGCTTTGACGACCGTTTCTATGCCGTGCATTCGCGCAACACCGATGTGCGCCGCGAGGACGTAGAGGCCGAGCCGCAGCTTGAGGTCGTGGCCGTGTCCGACGAGGTGGGCCTGTACATCGTCAAGTCGACCGACAGCCGTCGCTTCTTTGTCTTTGGCCATCCCGAGTACGATACCGACACGTTGCGCTTGGAGTACGAGCGCGACGTGAAGCGCGGACTCAACCCCCAGGTTCCGGCGCATTACTTCCCGAATGACGACCCCACGGCCGAGCCGCGCAACGTCTGGCGCAGCCAGGCTCAGCTGCTCTACACCAACTGGCTCAACTACTACGTCTACCAGACCACGCCCTACGACCTGGCCCGCGCCGCTCGTACTCCAAGCGCAACGTGTCGCCAGCCGTTAGGCGCTGACGATGTGGGGCAGCGGCAGGTCGTGGGCGTCGGTGGGAACGTGGCCGACGCGCTGTTCGTCAAAGGCGATGCCGACGATTTGACATACGGGCGAGAGCATGGGCAGGTAGCGGTCATAGCAGCCGCCGCCGTAGCCTAGGCGCGTGCCGGCGCGGTCGAATGCTACGAGCGGCATGACGATCATGTCGAGAGCTTCGGCAGGCACGATAGGGAAGCGGCCGCTGTCGATGTTTATGGCCGCGAAAGCCCGTGTGGGGTGGGCGATAAACGGAGCCGCGGACGCATCGTCGGCGGCAACTGCCCGCATGCACATGCGCTGGCCACAAGCTGCGGCATCAATTGCCGAGAGCATGCACGGATAGGCCACGCGCCAGCCGCGTTTGGCGGCCGCAGCGGCAAACGCGGCAGGGTCTGCCTCGGAACCCATCGCGGCATAGACGGCAACGGTGCGCGGCGCCGCGGCATCCAAGCGGCCCAGCAGCTCAACCAGCCGCGCACAGATATCAGCAGACTTCGCCGCCCGTACATCCAAATCGAGATCGTCGCGCCGAGCAATCATTGCCCGCCGCAACTCAGCCTTGTCCATCCCAGCCTCCTCTAGCAAACCTGCCAAAAAGGGACAGGTTTATTTTGGCAGGTTTTATCTGGGCAAACGTC
>CABUBS010000241.1 GCA_902489855.1 uncultured Collinsella sp. | reverse complement strand
AATCGCCGAAGCTGAGTCCGCGCCTGCTGAGGAGCCCGCTCCGGTTCTGCCTGAGGTCACCGTGCTCGATGCCTCCACCACGCAGGCCATCCTGGACAACGGTCGTGGCTATGCGCAGTTCTGCGACATGGCCGTGCTCGCCTTTGCCTCGTTCACCAACCCGGGCGGTGGCTACATCCAGGGCTATCTGGGCCAGGAGGCCACGCTGTGCGCCGATTCGTATCTGTACAACGTTCTCGATAAGCAGCGCAAATGGTACGGCGAGAACCGTCGCCGCAACATCAACTGCGAGCTTTACCGCAACCGTGCGCTGGTGGTGCCTGCGGTGCGCTTCGACCGCAACCACGTGCATGCATACGCCGACGTGATCGTGGCCGCCGCGCCCAACGTTAAGCGCGCCCGCCAGGAGTATCGCGTGAGCGACGATGCTCTGCTGGACGCCCTGCGCGACCGCATTCGCTTTGTGCTTGCCATCTGCGACGAGCTAGGTCGCGAGAAGCTCGTGCTGGGCGCTTGGGGCTGCGACAACAACGGCTTTGACGCAGAGGCCGTGGCCGAGCTCTTCCGCAAGGAGCTCGCGTCGGGCGACTTTAAGGTCAAGCAAGTCTTCTTTGCCGTGCCTTCTACGCGCTGGGATGAGGATTTTGCCAAGTTCGAGCACGTGCTGGCAAACTTCCCCGAGCGCAACGAGGAGTCCTATGCCCAGGTTGCCGCTCGCGCTGCGGCAGCTCGCGCCGCCGAGCAGACCCAGGCTGCTACCGAGGATGATGAGGACGAGGACGATTGGCGCAAGTACCTGTAATCGGTACGTGCTGACAGATAGGTCGAGCCGGCGGGAGAGGCTGCTTCCGTCGGCTTTTTACTGAGCGAGGGGCTTACGATGAAAAACGTTCTATGCTTTGGCGACAGCAACACCTATGGTTACGATCCGGCGGGCATGCGCGACGGCACCGCGGTGCGCTATGCGCAGGATGTGCGCTGGTGCGGCGTGGCCCAACGTGACTTAGGCGAGGGCTGGCATGTAATTGAAGAAGGCCTCAACGGCCGCACGACGGTACGCGACGACATGTGCCATCTGGACACCAATCTTAACGGCATCCGCGCACTTCCGATGCTGCTCGAGGCTCATAAGCCGCTGGATGCGATCGTGATTATGCTGGGTACCAACGACTGCAAGACGGTCTTTAGCGTGGGGGCTGCCGATATCGCTGACGGTGCCATGGCGCTGATTCGCACCGTCCGCGCGTTTCCCTGGACCGAAGCCGCGCCCTGCCCGCGTATTCTGCTGATGGCGCCTATCAAGATTAAACCGCAGATCGCCGATGTGTACATGACCGACTTTGACGAGCGCTCCGTCGAGGCCTCGGAGCATTTTGCCGAATACTATGCGTATGCTGCTAAACAGTTTGGCTGCGACTTTTTGAATGCCGCTGATTTTGCCGAGCCGGGCGATATCGATTATCTGCACATGATGCCCGAAAGCCACGAGAGCCTGGGCCATGCCGTGGCAGCCAAGCTCCAAGAGATGCTTGGTGAGTAGCGCGACCCAAAGCAGTACAAAAGTTCCCCTTGCGGTGGCTTGTTTCGTTGGCTTGTCTTGATCTGTAACAGCTGTAAGGCCGAAAACGGGCTAGATGTTACAGATTGAGATTATTTAGGTCGATATCGGTCGTTTGTCTCGATCTGTAACATCTAGGGTCGATTTTGCCGAGTTACTGTTACAGATCGAGATTTTCTTCTCTGCGGAATTTGAATGTCTCAATCTGTAACAGGTGAGCCGAAAAATGGGCTCTAACTGTTACGGATCGAGATGTTTGTGGGAACCACCGCAAAGGTGCCTGTCCCCTTTGCGGTGGTTTTGGGCTGCAAATCTTAATATTGCCACATGTGATTGACGGGGCCGGAGCCTTTGCCCATGTTCAGGCCGGCGGCCAGAGCGCCTGTCAGGTAGGCCTTGCCGGCGTTGACGGCATCGGCAAGATCCATGCCCTGGGCCAGCGCGCAGGCGATGGCGGACGAGAGCGTGCATCCGGTGCCGTGCGTGTTGTCGGTCTCGATGCGCTTGTGGCGGAACCACGTGGTGAGTGGATCTCCAAGATGGTTGCCCTCGTCATCGAGTGGCGCGGGTTCGGCCAGTACATCGTTGGCCTCGTTGACAAGATGCCCGCCCTTAACGAGGGATGCGCAACCAAAGCGGCGGGTGAGGAGCATGGCAGCATTTTGCTGCGTGCGCTCGGAGTCGACCTCGTAGTCGAGCAGGGCCATGGCCTCGGGAATATTGGGCGTGATAACCGTCGCTAGCGGGAACAGGCGGCGGGATCGATGCCGTTTTTGACGATATCCGCCCCAACGCCGT
>CABUBS010000240.1 GCA_902489855.1 uncultured Collinsella sp. | reverse complement strand
CGCTGCGGCCGGTGAACCTGCCTGCATCGCCACGGTGCTGCGCAACAACCTACGCTACGACAACTACGAGATCCTCGAGAACGACTACGGCATCTCGCTGCGCGAACTTGTCGCCTTTGCCGATGCCACCTACACCGCCGGTGAGTCCATCACCCCGCTGATCAAGGCCATCAACGTGCTGCTCTTTAAGCTCGAGGGCCAGATTATCCAGCGCCATCCCGAGTTCGACATGACCGACCGCCTGTTACTCGACATGATCGATCACGACACCGGCACGGTCACGCTCGCCGACGGCAGCGTGTGGCCGCTCACGACCAACGACTTCCCCACCGTCGACCCGGCGGACCCCTATACGCTCACGTCTCAGGAGCAGCACATCATCGACAAGCTCGTGTCCGAGTTTGTCACCGCCGATCACCTGCATCGCCATATCGATTTCCTCTATTCCCACGGCTCGATGTACAAGGTTGCCAACGGCAACCTGCTGTTCCATGGCTGCGTGCCACTCAACGAAGACGGCACCTTTAGCAGCATGAACTGCCTGGGCACCTGGCACGCCGGCCGCGATTATCTTGATTTTTGCGACCACATCGCCCGCCGCGCCTGGCGCGTGGGCGACCGCGACGCTCTCGACTGGATGTGGTACCTGTGGATCGGCTTTAACTCACCCGCCAGCGGACGCCTGGTGCGTACCTTTGAGCGCGCCTATATCGCCGATACGAGCACCTGGGTCGAGCCGATGGACCCGTACTTTACACTTACCAAGTCGCCCTCGGTCTGCGACGACATCATGCGCGAGTTTGGCGTCGCGCCCATGGCATGTTCACCGACCGGTCACATCATCAACGGCCACACACCCGTTAAAACCACCAAGGGCGAGCAGCCTATCCGAGCCGAGGGGAAGCTGCTGGTCATCGATGGCGGCTTCTGCCGCGCCTACCATCCCAAGACGGGTATCGCCGGCTATACGCTCATCTCGAGCTCGCGCGGCTGCCGTCTCAAGTCGCACCGGGCCTTTACGACGGTTGCCGAGGCACTCACACGCAACGTGGACATCGAAAGCGAGACCAACCGTTTTGACCAAGCAGACCGTCGCCGCATGGTGAGCGACACCGATTCCGGAGCCAAGATCCGCAGCCAGATCCAAGACCTGCGCCAGCTGCTCGATGCATATAGAAACGGTGCTATCGAGGAGCGCGCCTAGCCCCACCCGCGGGGATTGGCTAAACTTGCTGAGTTTGTCATCCCCACGGCGTCCCGGCGCCACCCTAAGGCAGGTACCATGCAAAAGCTCCTTGCGCAGATCATGAAGTTTGGCGTCGTCGGCGTCATTGCCACGGTCATCGACTTTGGCATTATGAATCTGCTCCACTACGGTCTGGGCCTCAACATCCTAATCGCCAACACCAGCGGCTTTATCATCTCACTCATCTTTAACTACCTCGCCAGCATGAAGTACGTGTTTGCGCACAAGGAGGGCATGAGCCGCCGCCGCGAGTTCATTATCTTTGTCGTGCTGTCCGTGATCGGCCTGGCACTCAACGACGGTATCGTGTTGACACTCAACGCCGGCCTGGGACTCGAGGCCAATATCGCCAAGATCTGCGCCACCGCGCTTATCATGGTCTACAACTTTGTGACCCGAAAGATCTTCCTGGAAGGCGACGAGACCAAGTAACTCGCAACCTTGCAGCTTTACGATGCCCACGGATGACGCACGTCGAGCGCTGTGTTGTTCGTGGGCTTTGCTCGTTTACGGGCAAATTTTCAACGTTTGCGGATTAGCTCTTGAAAATTTGGCGAGTTCGTATAGTTCTTGGCAAAGACCTTACGTTTCCCTTGCAAAAGCTCTAAAGTATCCTCTGCTCGATTCATCAACGCATTGGATGTGATTACGTGCGCAAGGCACTGGCACAACCTCATACCAAGCAGTTCCTCAAGTTCGCTGTCGTGGGTCTTATCTCCTTTGGCATCGACTGGGGTATGCTCATTGCGCTTGTCGAGCTGTTTCACCTCGACTTTTTGATGAGCACCACGATTTCGTTTATCACGTCCGTCGTGGTCAACTACTGGCTCAGCATGAAGTACGTGTTCGACCACCGCGAGGGCATGAGCCGCAAGCGCGAGTTCACGATCTTCACCATCCTGTCGGTGATTGGTTTGGGCCTCAACGACCTGTACATGTTTGTGGGCGTCACGTTTTTGAGCATCGGCTACCAGGCCATGAAGGCCATCGCCACGTTCCTGGTCACCTGGTACAACTACTTTAGCCGTCGCTTCTTCCTCGAGGGCGCACGGTCGTAGTCGATTCGCTATTTGCTTGAATGTATAACCGGGCCTGGCCGAGAAGGATGAAAACTATGGAAGCGGTA
>CABUBS010000239.1 GCA_902489855.1 uncultured Collinsella sp. | reverse complement strand
CTACATCATCGACGAGGCTGCTGAGTTCTGGCGCACCGACGGCGATAAGTGGGTCGACGCCGATCCTCAGGAGCGCATGGAGAGCTTCCGCGAGCGCGGCTACGTAAAGATGGTCGACAACATGCGCGACCTCTGCCACGCCGTCAATTGCGACTTCGATCGTTGGTTCTCCGAGCGCTCGCTGTATGTGAAGGACACCGAGGGCGAGACCGCCGGCACCTCCGCCGTCGACCGCGCTTTTGAGAAGCTCGACAAGATGGGCTACCTCTATACCAAGGACGGCGCCCTGTGGTTCCGTTCCACCGATCTGGGCGACGACAAGGACCGCGTGCTGATCAAGTCCGACGGCGAGTACACCTACTTTGCCTCCGACGTCGCCTATCACTGGGATAAGTTCCAGCGCGTCGACCACGTCATCGACATCTGGGGCGCCGACCACCACGGCTACATCGAGCGCGTCCGCTGCGTCTGCGATGCCTTGGGTTACCCCGGCAAGTTCGAGGTTCTGCTGGGCCAGCTCGTCAACCTGCTGCGTAACGGCAAGCCCGTCCGTATGTCCAAGCGCAAGGGCACCATGGTGACCCTGCAGGAGCTCGTCGACGAGGTTGGCTCCGACGCCGCTCGTTACACGCTCATCTCCAAGAGCTCCAACCAGATGGTCGACTTCGATATCGAGGCCGTCAAGAAGCGCGACAACTCCAACCCGGTCTATTACGTGCAGTACGCTCACGCCCGCGTGTGCTCCATCCTGCGTCGTGCCGCTGACGTTACGCCCGAGCAGGCTGACGAGATGGGCATGAAGGCCGTTGCCGCCAAGGCCATCGGTGAGAACGTCGATTACTCGCTGCTGACCGACCCGACCGAGCTCGCCCTTTCGCGTAAGCTCAACGAGCTCACCGACCTCATCGCCAGCTGCGCTCGCGACCGCGCTCCGTTCCGTCTGACGCACTTTGCCGAGGAGCTCGCCGGCGACTTCCACAGCTTCTATGCTGCTTGCCAGGTGCTGCCGAGCGAGGGCCGTCCCGTCGACCCCGAGCTTTCGCGTGCCCGTCTGGCCGCTTGCGATGCCGTCCGCGTGACGCTCGCCCTGGTGCTCACCCTTGTTGGTGTCTCCGCTCCCGAGCAGATGTAATCTGCGGGTCATTTGACCGTACAGACTTGGTTTAACTAAGCCTTGAAAGCCCGATCTCCCACGGAGGTCGGGCTTTTTTGCAAACGCCGACGTATTGACGAATTTGGAACTGCTGGAAATACGAAACTATGCCGGTTTACTACGATGAATTGAGATATTCCAACCACGCCGGCTTTTAGCTAAAAAGTGCAAGGCATCTACCTGCGGTTTTAGTTCAACAAGTTTCGGAGTGGTCGCGGTTGAGCGATTCATCGTAGTAAACCGCCATAGTTTTGGCGGAGGCAGTCAGATTTGTGGGCGGTAAACCAAAGAGTGTCCCTTTTGAATAGTCGTTTAAGAACGTCCCCAATGACTAAGTTGCAGGTGGCGGCGGTTGTGTTACACTAACGCTGCGTATATGACGCAAATATCTCGATACAGATCAATGATGTCCGTCGGTATTTGACGGAGCTAGACTGTTTAGCCGCCCTGAAGGTTTATGCAGGGAGCATGTGATCACAGGGCTTGAAAAGAAAGTTGAGCAAACACTGTGTCTGATCAACAGCAAGAAAACGAAATAACGACGACGCAAGCCGCTCCCGCTGCACCGGTTGCGTCGGACCAGGTCGCGGCGCCCGCGCAAACCTCGGCTCCTGAGACGCCTAAGGCTGCAACGGCTGAGAAGGCCGTGCCTGCAACTGGTGAGGAGGCTGCTCCGGCAAAGCCCAAGCGCACGCGCCGCGCGGCCAAGCCTGCCGCTGACGGCGAGGAGGTCACCAAGCCCAAGCGCCGTACCGCGCGCACGACGCGCGCCAAGCGCACCGTTGCAGCTGACTCCTCGGCGCCGATTTCCGATGAGGTCGCGCAGGCACGTGCGTTGGCGCAGATTAGCGAGGCTCAGGTGGTGCGCGCCCGCCGTCGTGCTGCCGAGCGCGAGGCCGCGGCTCTGACCGAGCTTGCAGCCCCGTCTGTGCCCGAGACCCCTGCCGCCGACCAACCGACCGAGAAGCCGGCACCGCGCACACGCCGTCGCACGGCTGCTAAGGCCGAGCAGGTTGCCGATCAGGTAACCCCCGAGCTCACTGAGGCTTCGGTCCGTTCCGCGGCAGGGGAGGGCGCATCGCCAACTGAGCCCGCTGCGCCTGTCGAGGCCAGCGAAGTTCCCGTTGTCGATCCGGCTTTGCGCCTGCACCGTCGCGGTCGCAAGCCCAAGGCCTTCGTCGAGGCAGAGAAGGCCGCAGCCGCAGCCGCAGCTGCTCGGGATGCTGCGGCGACCGCCGAGTCTGCAACCGCTGCCGATGCACCCGTTCAGGATGCTGCGACTTCCGAG
>CABUBS010000238.1 GCA_902489855.1 uncultured Collinsella sp. | reverse complement strand
GGGCCTCGACGTGTCCTTCGCCTTTAAGAAGATGGGCGTCGACACCGTCGCGCTCGGCTTCTTCGCCGGCTTTACGGGCAAGTTTATCGTCGAGGAGGTCATGAACCTGGGTTGCCTCTGCCGCCCGGTCTGGACCGACGGTATCACGCGCATCAACACCTACGTCAACGATGGCCAGCACGAGTACGGCATCCTGAACCCGGGTGCTCCGATCACGCCGCAGCACCAGGAGGAGCTCTACAACATCCTGGACACCGCGGGCGATCTCGAGTGCCTGATCGTTTCTGGTTCCGTGCCTCCCAAAGCTACGTCCGACTTCCTTGCTCAGGTCATGGAGCACGCTCAGGCCCGTGGCGCCGATGTCGTCTTGGACCTGTCCTCCGACAAGCTCAAGGAGCTCGCTCACAAGAAGCCGCTGCTCATCAAGCCGAACCATCACGAGATGAAGGCTATCTTCGGCGTGCCGGTCGACACCGACGACGAGGTCCGCGTTGCCATGAAGCTCGCCCATGAGGCTGGCGTTCAGAACGTGCTGCTCACCCGTGGTAGCCGCGGCGACGCCTACTTCTCCAACGGCGAGGACATCTGGTACGCCAAGCGTGAGTTCAACATCAAGCTGGTCTCTTCCGTTTGCGCCGGCGACTGCACCCTCGCTGCGTTCCTGCACAAGTGGTACAGGGATCGCGACAACGTCGAGGAGGCCATGAAGCTCGCTATGGCCACCGGCGCCAACGTTGCTGAGTCCGTCGGCATCGGCGACTTCGGTCACGTCGACGAGTACAGCAAGCGCGTTGCTGTCCGCAAGCTCGATCGTCAGTAATCGAAACGCGACATATACGTGCGCATGCGGCGCCCCGGTTCTGTCGGGGCGCCGTTTTTTTGCTGAAGGGGAGCGGGGCACCCGCCGCCCTTCACTGCTTCCACACCGTTCACCGAGTTGTTGTAGCCTTTTGCCGAAGCGTGGAATATACTTTCATTAACACGTTGCTTCGTGAAAGGAACATTCATGATTTACACGCTCACTGCAAATCCCGCTATCGACTACAACATCGCCTGTGACGGTCTTTCCGCCAACACCGTTACGCGCACCCGCAATGCGGTCTATACGCCTAACGGCAAGGGTCTCAACGTCTCGTTTACGCTCGATCACTACGGCGTCGACACCACGATCCTGGGCTTCTTCGCCGGCTTTTCGGGTGAGTTTATCGTCAAGGGCGCCGAGGCCCTGGGCGTGCCTGTCAAGCCCGTGTGGACCGACGGCATCACGCGCGTCAACGTCTTCCTCAACGCCGGTCCCGACACCGAGTACAACATGGTCAATGCCGGCGCCGCGATCAACGAGGCCAACGAGCAGGAGATGTTTGAGCTCATCGATTCGCTCGACGATATGACCTGCCTGGTCATCAGCGGCTCGCTGCCCCCCAACACCTCCGAGGGCTTCCTGGCCGAGGTCCTTCGCCGCGTTAAGGCCAAGGGTGCTGAGTTCGTTCTCGACATCTCGAGCCATCAGCTGGCCGACCTTATTGCCATGGAGCCGCTTCTGATCAAGCCTAACGACGACGAGCTACTCGACATCTTTGGCATTAAGGTGAGCGGTGGCGACGACGAGTCCGTCAAGGGCGCGATGGCCGAGCTGCACGCCAAGGGCGCCAAGAACGTGCTGCTGACCCTCGGTGGCGCCGGTGCGTACTTCTCCAACGGCGAGCATATCTGGTTTGCCAACCGCACCTTCGACGTCAAGCTGCTGTCGACCGTCTGCGCCGGCGATTCCTCGCTGGCCGCCTTCCTGTCCGTGTGGCACGACGCCCCCGAGCGAGTCGAGGATGCCTTGCGTCTTTCGATGGCCACCGGCGCCAACGTGGTCGAGTGCCCCGGTCTGGGCGATTTTGCCAAGGTGGACGAATATAAGAAGCACATCGAGGTTCGCCAGGTCTGCTAACCGCATCGAAAAATCGTTGCCGAACACCCGCTTTGGATCTCCGAGGCGGGTTTTTTGCTCGCTGAACGTATGTGGCGTCTGCTGTCTCGTTTTATCTAATCGACGACGCGATTGCGTGTGCGCGCTTTCTCGTTTCTTGTTAGACTTCTTGAGAACCATCGATTAACGCTCACAAGTGCAGGAGGCCATAGGCATGTGCAATGTTTCGCTCAACGGTACTCAACCGTCCGATGCGTCCCTGCGCGTCCTGCGCGCGCTTGAGGCGGCTGGTCTTGAGGCTTGGTACGTGGGCGGTTGGGTGCGCGACGCCCTGATGGGTTGCCCCAGCCACGATGTTGATATGTGCTGTAGCGGCCTGTGGCAGGAGTCCAAGGTGGCGCTCGAGGCCGCTGGTATCGCGGTCGTGGAGTCGGGCATTAAATTTGGCGGAATCACGGCTATTTCCGATGGCGAGCGTATCGAGGTCACCACGTACCGTCTGGATGGCTTTTACACCGATGGTC
>CABUBS010000237.1 GCA_902489855.1 uncultured Collinsella sp. | reverse complement strand
GTCGAGCGCACGCGAGCACTCTCGCGAGCCATAGCACCCTCCCCCATCAACATGTCATACGTTTACATACGAACAAAGCATACCCCAACAACAGCGGGAAGACGGTAACAGTACAAGTAAGTAAACGACTCATCCAAATAATTAGGAGAGTTCCGCCTAAAGGGTGACTACACAGGACCCCAGCCGGGCCGCTTTGGGTTACTTTCCAAAACACTCCGCAGGACGCAAAGGGCTCCGCCGCGCGAAGCGCGCAGCGGAGCCCTTTGCATGTCCGAGGACGTTTTGGAAAGTAACCCAAAGCGGCCCGGTGATCCTGCGGGAGTTAAATCCCTTTAGAACTTGTTGTGGAAGGTACGCGCAATGACCTCGTCCTGCTGCTCCTTGGTGAGCGTGTGGAAGTTCACGGCATAGCCGGAAACGCGGATGGTCAGCTGCGGGTACTTCTCGGGGTGAGCCTGAGCGTCGAGCAGCGTCTCACGGTTGAAGACGTTGATGTTCAGGTGGTGGCCACCCTTCTCGGCGTAAGCGTCGAGCATGTGGACCAGGTTATCGGCCTGAGTCTCAGAAACTTCAGAAACCTTCATAATGTGTCTCCTTCGATCGATAGGCGCCGGCCGAAACCGGCGCACTAATCAGTAATCGTTATTGTTAGTATAGCACTAACAATAGTTACTCGCCCAGCTGATCAAGGTCGATATCGCCAAAGAACACCTGGTCCTCCTTGCCGAGCGCACTCGGGATGATGGAGAAGGTGTTGGAGATGCCGTCCTGAGCATCGCGGAACGGGAGCTTGGAAACCGAAGACAGCGAAGCGATGGCGCCGTGGCTATCGCGCTTGTGCATGGGGTTAGCACCCGGGGCGAACGGCTGGCCAGCCTTGCGGCCGTCGGGCGTGGAGCCGGTCTTCTTACCGTACACGACGTTGGAGGTAATGGTCAGAACCGAGGTCGTGGGCACGGAGTTGCGGTAGGTGTCGTTCATGCGGATGTACTCCATGAACTGGTGCACAACGTCGTGAGCGATCTGGTCGACGCGGTCGTCGTCGTTACCGTACTTGGGGAACTCGCCCTCGGTCTCGAAGTCGACGATGATGCCATTCTCGTCGCGGACGGGGTGGACCTTGGCGTACTTGATGGCGGACAGGGAGTCAGCCACGACGGAAAGGCCAGCGATGCCCGTAGCGAACCAGCGGTGCACGTGCTTGTCGTGCAGAGCCATCTGGATACGCTCGTAGCAATACTTGTCGTGCATGTAGTGAATGATGTTCAGCGAGTTGACGTACACGCCAGCGAGCCACTTCATCATGTCGTTGTACTTGGCCACAACGTCGTCGTAATCGAGCGTATCGCCCTCGACGGCGCGATACTTGGGGCCGACCTGCTTCTTGGAGACCTCGTCAACACCGCCGTTGAGTGCGTACAGCAGGCACTTGGCCAGGTTGGCGCGGGCGCCGAAGAACTGCATCTCCTTGCCGATGCGCATGGAGGACACGCAGCAGGCGATGCCGTAGTCGTCGCCGTGGTAAACGCGCATGAGGTCGTCGTTCTCGTACTGGATCGAGGAGCTGGCGACAGAAGTCTTGGCGCAGAACTTCTTGAAGTTCTCGGGCAGACGGGTCGACCACAGAACGGTCATGTTGGGCTCGGGGCTGGTACCCATGTTCTCGAGCGTGTGCAGATAGCGGTAGCTCATCTTGGTAACGAGCGTACGGCCGTCAACACCCATGCCGCCGATGGACTCGGTGACCCACTGCGGATCGCCGGTGAACAGGGCCTGGTACTCGGGGGTACGGGCAAACTTGACCATGCGGAGCTTCATGATGAAGTGATCCACGAACTCCTGGATCTGCTCCTCGGTGAAGGTACCGTTGGCAAGGTCGCGCTCAGCGTAGATGTCGATGAACGTAGAGGTACGGCCGATGGACATAGCGGCGCCGTTCTGCTCCTTGACGGCAGCAAGGTAGGCGAAGTACATCCACTGGATGGCCTCCTGCGTGTTGGTAGCAGGGTTGGAAATGTCGAAACCATAGGTCTCGGCCATCATCTTGAGCTCGCCGAGGGCGCGGATCTGCTCCTGCAGCTCCTCACGATCGCGGATGTTGTCGGCGGTCATGACCGTCGGGGTGGAAGCCTTCTGGGCCTCCTTGTCCTTGATCAGGTAGTCGACGCCGTACAGGGCAACACGACGGTAGTCGCCGATGATGCGGCCGCGGCCATAGCCATCGGGCAGACCGGTGATGATGTGAGCCGAGCGGCAAGCACGCATCTCGGGAGTGTAAACATCGAAGACGCCAGCGTTGTGGGTCTTACGCTCGAAGGTGTAGCGCTCGACAACGTTCTCGTCGACCTTATAGCCGTGCTGGCTGGCAGCCTGACAAGCGATGCGGATACCGCCGTTGACGTGCAGCGCGCGCTTGAGCGGCTTAGGGCGACGAGTCGTTCCTCGTCGGTCCGACC
>CABUBS010000236.1 GCA_902489855.1 uncultured Collinsella sp. | reverse complement strand
TGCATGTCCGAGGACGTTCCGGAGAGAAACCCCGTCACGCCCCCGGATCCCCGGTGGGAGTTCTAGACCTTGTCGGCCTTAGTACATACCGCCGCCCTGCTGACCAGCGGTAGCAGCAGCGATAGCATCCTCAAGCTGAGTGTTTTTGGGCACATCGGAGACGGTGGCCTCGGTGATAAGGATCAGGCTGGCGACAGAAGCAGCGTTCTGCAGGGTGACGCGGCTGACCTTGACGGGGTCGAGGACGCCCATCTCGATCATGTCGCCCCACTCGCCGTTGGCAGAGTTGAGACCCTGGCCAGCAGGCAGCTCGGCAACCTTGTCGACCACGACAGCGCCCTCGAAGCCAGCGTTCTTGGCGATGGTGGCGACCGGAGCGGTCAGAGCCTTCTTGACGATGTCGACGCCGATCTTCTCCTCGGGGTCGTCGATCTCGACAGCGTCGAGCGCAGGAGCGGCGTCCATGAAGGCGACGCCGCCGCCGGCGACGATGCCCTCCTCGACAGCAGCGCGGGTAGCCTGCAGGGCATCCTCGACGCGGTGCTTGATCTCCTTGAGCTCGGACTCGGTAGCAGCGCCGACCTTGATGACGGCAACGCCACCGGAGAGCTTGGCCAGGCGCTCCTGGAGCTTCTCGCGGTCGAAGTCAGAGGTGGTGTTCTCCATCTCGCCCTTGATCTGAGCGATGCGGGCGTCGATGGCCTCCTTGGAGCCAGCGCCGCCGACGACGACGGTGTTGTCCTTGGAGATGGTGACGGACTTAGCAGTACCGAGCATATCGGCGGTGATGTCAGCGACCTTCACGCCCAACTCGTCCAGAGCGGCCTGGCCACCGGTGAGGACGGCGATGTCCTCGAGGATGCGCTTGCGGCGATCGCCGTAGCCCGGGGCCTTGACGGCGCAGACGTTGAGAGCGCCACGGATCTTGTTGAGGACCAGGGTCGGCAGAGCCTCGCCGTCGATGTCCTCAGCGATGATGAGCAGGCCACGGCCGGCGCGCTGGACAGCCTCGAGAACAGGCATGATGTCCTGAACGCTGGAGATCTTCTGGTCGGTGATGAGGATGTACGGATCCTTCATCACGGCCTCCATGCGGTCGTTGTCCGTGACGAAGTAAGCGGAGACATAGCCCTTGTCGAACTGCATGCCCTCGACGGTGTCGATGGTGATGTCGAACGTCTGGGAATCCTCGACGGTGATGACGCCGTCCTTGCCCACGACCTCCATGGCCTCGGCGATCTTCTCACCAACCTCGGGGTCACCAGCGGAGATGGTGCCGACGGAAGCGATCTGCTCCTTGGTCTCGACCGGCTTGGCCTGCTTCTTCATCTCGGCGACGGCGGCGTTTACAGCCTTGTCGATACCGCGACGGATGGCCAGCGGGTTGGCGCCGGCGGCGACGTTGCGCAGACCGTCGTTGACGATAGCCTGAGCGAGCAGGGTTGCGGTGGTGGTGCCGTCACCCACGGTGTCGTTGGTCTTGGTGGCGACCTCCTTCACCAGCTGAGCGCCCATGTTCTCGATGTTGTCCTCGAGCTCGATCTCTTTAGCGACGGAAACGCCGTCGTTGGTGATGGTCGGGGCACCGAACGTGCGCTGCAGAGCGACGTAACGGCCCTTGGGGCCCATGGTGACGGTAACGGCGTCGGCCAGAGTGTTGACGCCCTTGGCGAGCTTAGCGCGGGCATCGGTGTTGAACGTAATGTTCTTTGCCATGGTAGGTAATCCTCCAAAAGAAATGTGACTCGCGTCGCCGCTTCCGAGTCCTATGCGGCAGGCGCGTTCAAAGACGAATCAGAGATTCCGACGAGACTAGGCCTCGACGACAGCGTAGATGTCGTCGGCGCGCATCAGCAGATACTTCTCGCCGTCGACCTTGACCTCGTTGCCACCGAACTTACCGTAGATGACAACGTCACCGACCTTGACGTCCATGGGAATGCGCTCACCCTTGTCGTTGACCTTGCCGGCGCCAACGGCAACGATGGTGCCACGCTGCGGCTTCTCCTGGGCGTTGCTGGCGATATACAGACCAGAAGCGGTCTTCTGCTCGGCCTCGTCGGGCTTGACCAGAACACGATCTGCAAGCGGCTTCAAAGACGACATGCTTGTCTCCTCCTTTTTGGGCCGCGCGGTTATACCACGCGAATTAACCCTTTTTGTTTGCGTACGCGTTGAATGGTACCCACGAATGGCGGGTTATACAACACGGAGTCAAAAAATCTTATTTTTTGGCACTTAGATTTTCTGAATGCCGGGGGATAACTTAGCGGTGGCTCCCGTGTGGCTCCGGAGGGGCGGGGCATAAGGTTTCCTGCTCGGGCAGTCCTGCTCGCACGAAGGCCACATTAAGTGGCCTTCGGCTCGTGCGGAACTCGCGATAAACCTTATGCCCCGCCCCTCCGGAGCCACACGGGAGGCAGGTTAACTAATTCGAGCCCGGCATTCAGAAAAGTTAGTGCAGCAAAATGGCGATGCGG
>CABUBS010000235.1 GCA_902489855.1 uncultured Collinsella sp. | reverse complement strand
CCTTGGCAACGACGTTGCAACCCCTGCCGGTTGCACGGAACCGAGCGGGTTAGCGCCCGTCGCCGCCCAGCAGCGCCAGAACATCTTCGCGGGTAAACAGCGCCGACGAGATGCCGTCGCCGCCGAGCACGCTGTTGACCAGGTCGCGCTTGGACTCCTGCATCTGCATAATGCGCTCCTCGATCGTGTCCTTGGCGATGAGCTTGTACACGGTCACGGTATGTTGCTGGCCAATACGGTGCGCGCGGTCGGTCGCCTGGTCCTGCGCTGCCACGTTCCACCACGGGTCGTAGTGGATGACCACGTCGGCCGCCGTCAGGTTAAGGCCCACGCCGCCCGCCTTGAGCGAAATCAAAAAGACCGGAACCTCGCCCGCTTGGAACTGCGCGACCATCTTGGCGCGGCTCTCCTTAGACGAAGCGCCCGTGAGCTTAAGGAAGGCGATGTCCTCCTTGGCCAAGCGCTTACCGATGATATCGAGCATACCCGTAAACTGGCTGAACAACAGGATGCGATGCCCGCCGTCGAGTGCGCCGTGCACGAGCTCCATACACGTATCGAGCTTGGCGCTCCCCGCCTTGTAATCCTCGTAGTGTAGACGCGGGTCGCAGCAGATCTGGCGCAGCTTGGTGAGCTCGGCGAGCACCTTGAGCTTGTCCTTCTTAAACTCCCCAGCCTCGCGGTGCTGCACCTGCTGGGCGATGCGGTCCTGGTTGGCCAGGTAGAGCTTGCGCTGCTCGCCGGTAAGCTGCGCCATCACCGTATCCTCGATCTTCTCGGGCAGGTCGGCCACCACGTCTTCCTTAACGCGACGCAGCACAAACGGCGACACGAGCGCCTGCAGACGAGCGGCGCTGTCGCCCTCGGCATGCTCGACGGGACTCTCAAAGCGCTTGGCAAATGAGTCGCGCGTGCCCAGAAGACCCGGCATCAAAAAGTCGAAGATACTCCAGAGCTCGGACAGTCGGTTTTCGATGGGCGTGCCCGTCAGGGCAAAGCGCACGCCGGCCGGCAGGCGCTTGGCAGCACGGGCCACCTGGGTGAGCGGGTTTTTAATGTACTGGGCTTCGTCGAGCACCACACGGGCAAAGTCCTGCTCGACGTATTCGTCGATGTCCCGGCGCATGAGGTCATACGACGTCACCACCACGTTGTGCTCGGCGGCACCGGCAATTTGCACGCGACGCTGGGCCTTGGCGCCCACGATGGCGCACACATCAAGCGAGGGGGCAAAGCGCTCCAACTCGGCAGCCCAGTTGTACACGAGCGACGCGGGGCATACCACGAGCGTGGGCTTGGTATCCCCCGCTTCCACGCGCGCCAGAATGTGCGCGATCATCTGCAGCGTTTTGCCCAGGCCCATATCGTCGGCCAAGATGCCGCCAAGGCCCAGATGCTCGAGCGAGCCGAGCCACTGGTAGCCGTCGACCTGGTAGCCACGTAGCGTGGCCTTGAGAGATGCCGGCACCGTAAAGTCCATCTTGCCGAGCGTGTCCAGGCGCTCAACGGTGCGGCGGAACGCCGCGTCGCGATCGGCCTCGAGCGCTGGCGTGCGCGCGAGCATGCTATCGACAAAAAGGGTGCTCGACGCGGGAAGCGACACGCCGTCGAGCAGGTCGACGGCATCGACGCCCAGGTCCTCGGCAAGGCCAAACGCGGCACGAACGCCCTCGTCCAGGCGCACGATGTCGCCCGACGTGAGACGCGCAAACGTCTGGTGACGCTTGTAGGAATCGAGGTAGATGGCAAGGTCAGCCGCCGAAAGCCCGCTCGCACCCAGCTCGACGTCGAGCAGGTTACTCTTGACGGTCGCGCGCACAGAAAGCTTGGGCGCAGGGCGCACCGAGATCTGGCGCAGGCGGTCGCTGAGCATGACCTCGCCCAGCTCGGACAGGGCAGACAGGCCCTCGGTCAGCAAGTGGAACAGGCTCTCGTCATCGCGCTCCTCAAATGCCAGGCCGCCCTCGTAGAAATCGAAATACAGGGCCGCCGTGTCCATAACGCGAAACTCTGCCACCGTATCGCGGGGCGGAACGCCGGGGCGCTGTTCTTCGAAGGGACTGCCCGGAGCACCAAGACTAAAGAGATCTGCCGACCAATCGCCGTAGGTAACCGTAACTTTGCAGGTCACAAGCCCATCGTCGACGCCGATCGCCATGGCAAAACTCGGCTCGGGCGCCACGGCGTCGAGCGCGGCGGGAGCGGTCAGGTCGGTGTAGTCGCGCAAGATGGGCAGCGCCATGCGGCAGAACTCGCCCACCTGGTCGGCGGCGATATGGACCGGCGTGCGGCAGGGCAACAAGTGCGATAGGAACGGCGCCGCATGTTGGGCAAACGCCGTGTCGCTACGGCGCGCGCGGCGCGTATCGACCAGATAGGCTGCGTCGCCCGCGACAAAGCAGTACGTATCGGCCGGCAGACGCAAGTCGTAGCTGCCTCCCGCCGCCGGTGCAATCTTGGCGGCAAGGAGCGGCGCCTACCTAGGCGATATT
>CABUBS010000234.1 GCA_902489855.1 uncultured Collinsella sp. | reverse complement strand
TGTCAGACCTCGCCATCGTTCACACGCTCGTCCCGAGCATCGCGGGTGTCGGCCTGTTCATGTTCGTCGTGTTGACCCTCGCCAACGCATCGGACGGTGACTCTGGCATGAGTGCCGGCGCCTGCGCGGTCAGTGCCATGTCGCCTATCATGGTCATGAGTTCGCTGGCCGGCTTCGACAACCAAAACGGATGGGAGCGTTATCGGGCAACGCTGCCCCTCTCGCGCAAAGACATCATCTGCGCACGCTACCTGAGTATCATTGTCTTCTCGGCTGTCATGGCGTGTGCCGCCGCGCTTCTGAGCATCGTCTCTATCCCGCTCTTCAACAGCGCGGGTATCCCCTCGACGGGACAGACCGTCTTTGAGATCACAATCGCTTCGACCGCGTCCATGCTCATTTCCCTCATGATGGTGTTTTTGGCACAGCCGCTGTTCTTTCGATTTGGACACATGGAGGCGCTGCGCCTTTCCGTCGGCCTGTTTGCCCTGCTCGGGTGCCTTGCCATGGCAGCGCTGAGCTCCTCCAACCCCATCAGCAACTGGCTCATGTCGATTGCCGGGGCGAATCCCGATCCCGCCGTCCTCGGCTGCCTGTGTGCAGGAATCGCGGTATTGGCCCTCGTGCTATGTGCACTTAGCTGCATCGTCAGCACCAAGGTCTACCGGGCACGCGACCTGTAGGCGAGCGCGGTATCATCGGGCATGCGCCGCAGATCTGGCGCGGTCTATTATGAGGAGGTGTCCAACCCGTGTCGTGGGTTACGGCAGCATTTGCATCGGCTTTCTTTGCCGGCATCACATCCATTTTGGCCAAATGCGGCATCAGGCACACCGACTCCGATGTTGCGACCGCCATCCGTACTTGCGTGGTGCTCGTATTTGCCTGGGCAATGGCGAGCATTTCTGGATCCATCGGAGCAATCGGCGCCATTCCCGCCAAGGCCTGGCTATTCCTCACCCTCTCGGGACTCGCCACCGGCGCCTCGTGGATCTGCTACTTTAAGGCTCTCAGTATCGGAGACGTCAACAAGGTTGTACCCGTCGACAAGATGAGCACCGTGCTCGCCGTCCTCATCGCCATTGTGCTGTTTGGTGAGACAGGCAACCTGGCGGTCAAACTCGCGGGAACCGCCGTCATCACGCTCGGCACCTTTTTGATGATCGAGAAAAAGCAGTCCGCCGGCGCAGGGCACAAGCAAGACCGAACCTGGCTCGTTTACGCCCTTGGCGCCGCCGTGTTCGCAGCACTCACCTCCGTCCTCGCCAAGATCGGCATCGAAGGTGTCGAGTCAAACCTGGCTACGGCAATCCGCACCTGCGTGGTACTGGTTATGGCATGGGCGATTGTGATTGCCAAGGGAAAGCTGGAGCATGTCGTGCGCATTGACCCGCGCGAACTCGCGTTTCTCGCGGCATCGGGCATCGCGACCGGCGCGTCATGGCTGCTGTACTACTACGCCATCGCTGCAGGCCAGGTGAGCGTCGTCGTGCAAATCGACAAACTATCGATTGTCGTATCGGTGCTGTTCGCACGCCTGGCCTTCAACGAAAAGTTGTCGCGTCGAAGCGCCATCGGCCTTTTCCTCATCGTGCTGGGCACCGCCGCGCTCACGATTTGGAAGTAGCGTCGGTACCAAGCGGGATCCAGCTCGCCTAGCTCACCCGCAAATCTGTGACAAATGGCACGTCCCCGGCCCGTGCGCAACGTTCTATAATCAAAGCGTCACGGGCCTCGACCCAGCGTCGATCATCCAAGGGGATGTCTTTTTGGTCATTGTTCTTTAGGGAACGGTCAATCGCATACTAATTGGAAACGGCCGTCTTGCGGCCGTGGTTTGTTGCGCCGTTCCGCCTCCGTCATCTGCCACATATGCACCTGATAGGAAAGAACAATGAACTCTACGAATACTCAATCCTTCCCAAAAGCCACCAGCTTCGATGCAGCACTTGTGCGAGCCAAGATTATGGGGCCGAACCCCCTCAAGCTCTGCGAAGAGCTCCTTTGCGATGCGAGCATTCCCCGCGGCGCTCGCGTCTGCGACCTGGGGTCGGGCACCGGCATTACCAGCGCCCTGCTTGCCCGCGAATATGGGTTTGACACCTATGCCGTCGACCTGTGGAGCGACCCCGTCGAGAACCGCGCGTTCTTCGATTCGCTCGACATTCCCCGCGACACTATTCACCCTGTTAAGGCGGACGCCTCACAGGGGCTACCGTTTGAACGCGACTTTTTTGACGCGGTCGTGAGCATCGACTCGTACAACTACTGCGGCCGCGACCCACATTATCTGGGCGAGCGCCTGCTTCCCTATGTTAGGCGCGGGGGCATGCTGTATTTGAGCATCCCCGGCATGGTCTGCGACTGCCACGACAATCTGCCCAATTGCCTGCTCAAATCCTGGACACCCGAGCAGCTCGACTACATGCACGACATAACCTGGTGGCGTGCCATGATCGAGCCGACCCCCGGCGTCGAGATTGTCTCGATGCAGCCTATGCTCTGCACGGACGAAGCGT
>CABUBS010000233.1 GCA_902489855.1 uncultured Collinsella sp. | reverse complement strand
TCCGCGGCGTCAACTCCGACGGCGTCATCGCGCCTCGCGCAGCTGAAAGCCGCGGTTGGCCTCCTCATACTCAACCTTGAGCTCGGCGAGCAGCGACGCGCACTCGCCGGGGGCGATATCCAGCGCACCTGCCAGCGCGGGCGCGCTCACCGGGTCGCTCGAAACGAGCAGCAGCGCCTCGAGGGCGCCTTTGAGGCTGTTTGGCTCCAGCGTGGAAAGGTTAGACATGGGTGCCTGCTCCTATTCGGTGAGCTCGGGGCCTTCGCCGGGCACATAGGCCTCGGCGCCCTCGACGCGGTTGATCTGAATGGTTCCAAAGATCTCGTCCTGGCTCAGTGTGAGCGAGCCACGCTTGGCGAGCTCCAGCATGGCCAGGAAGGTGACGACGAGTTGCTCGGTGGTGGCGTCGCCGTCCAGCAGCTCGCGGAAGGTGCAAGTTTGGTGCGCCATGGTAAAGCGGTCGACCGAGGCCACGGTCAGGTCGAGCGGCACGCGATGCGGCGCCACGTGCTCGGCCTCTAGCAAGAAGGTCTGGCGCTTGCCGTCCAGGTCGGCGCAGATGACGGCGAGACCGCGCAGGGTAATGCCGGCCAGATAGTCGGGCATAAGGCCCAAGAACTCGGGGTCAGGGCCGGCCACACGCGGGTGCATGCGGCTTTCGGCCTGCATGCGGGCACCGAGGGCCGCAGCCGCGCCTTTAAACTGCTTGTATGCAATCAGGCGCTGGATCAGGACCTCGCGCAAGGCGTCGCCGTCGAGCGCGCTGAGTTCCTCTAGGTCTTCGTCGAACTCGTCATCGTCGTCATCGACTTTGTGCGGGGCCTCCTGCGGCACCAGAGAGGCGGCCTTGATGTCCAAAAGGGTTGCCGCGACCAACAAAAAGTCGCTCGCCACGTCCAGATCAAGTGCCTCGATGCGCTCGGCCTCGGTAAGGTATTGCTCGGCCACTTCGCTAATCGAGATGGCGCCGATATCTACTTTTTGGCGGGTTACCAGCTGCAGCAGCAGGTCGAACGGTCCGCTGTAGACCTGCGTCGACACGCGATACGACATCTTCGACCTCCTTTGACGGCGCCTTCGCGGCGCGGTTTGGGTGCACGTTGCGACCGTTTTGCACGGTCGACCTGTAAGTTTACCCTAGATGCCGGCGATTGCGAAGGTGAGCAGCTGCTCTGCCAGCGGATACACGGTAACGTCGAAATAGCGCCCGATCACGTCGATGCCGGTCCACATGGGCAGCAGATACAGCACGATGATGAGGATGGGCATGGCGTATTGCTGCAGGCGGTAGTAGTTGGCGAGCGCCTTGCCTTTGAGGAACGGCACGACAATCGACGAGCCGTCGAGCGGCGGGATCGGGATGAGGTTAAAGAATGCAAGCGACAGGTTGACCACGATAAAGGTGGCGCCGAAGTTCATGACTTGCGACGCCACGGCAAAGGACATGCTGGCGTAGAGGCTGCCATAGGTCAGGTGCATGAGGGCCGCGGCCAGGCATGCCAGCGCGATGTTCGATGCGGGGCCGGCCGCGCTCACCAGGACCTCGTCACGCTTGGGGTGCTTAAGATTGTTGAGGTAGACGGGCACGGGCTTGGCGAAGGCGAACACCGGGCCGCCGGCGGCCAGCATCAGCAGTGGCAGGATGATGGTGCCAAACGGGTCGATGTGGTTGAGCGGGTTGAGCGAGACGCGGCCACGCGAACGGGCCGTCTTGTCGCCGAGCGCCCAAGCTGCGGCGGCGTGTGCGCTTTCGTGGATTACGATGCCCACAATGACGGCGACCGCGCTGGCGAGCAGGTTCATGAGGTAGCTGCTGGACATAACGCTCCCCTAGCGGATGCGGCGCGAGGCGCGCGTGAGCAGATAGTCGGCGGCAAAGAGGATGACCGCGACGATGGCGTAATCCAGGCGGAACACGCCGCCAAAGGGCGAGGTGATGACGCCGTAGCCGGCGATGGCGCTCGGCAGCGCGCGCGAAAGCTCGACAACAAAGCCGACGATCTGCAGCTTGGCGGTGAGACCGCTAAAGCACAGCAGCACGGTCATCGTGCTCATAAAGATGCCGCAGATGCGGCAGGCGATGGCGATGATGCTCATCGCTACGGCGGTGGCCTTACGAGAGTTCACGCGCGGTCTCCTCTTCGATCTGGGTGGAAAGCTCCAGCCATTCGTCCTCGAGCTTGGGCAGCTCTTGCTTAAGGCCGTTATATTCCCCCAGCGCGGCGTTGAACTTATCCTGATCGGCATAAAGCTCTTCGCTCGCCATCAATTCCATTAGCTCGTCATAGCGGGCACGCTTTTTGTCCAGCTCTGCCTCGATCTTCTTGAGCTTGTTGCGCACGCCCTTGAGCTTTTTGTTGAGCGCGGCGCGGGCCTGGGCCTCGGCGCGCTTTTGCTCCTTGGTCTTTTTGCCCTCGGCCGGCTTGGGTGCCGCGGCGGGTGCATCGGGCTGGGCCGCGGTGACCTTGGCAGACTTGGCCGTGGCCGGCGCGCTCTCCCCTGCCGCCTCGGCGGCGGCGT
>CABUBS010000232.1 GCA_902489855.1 uncultured Collinsella sp. | reverse complement strand
CGGCGCGCGCCCTGCCGGACGTGCGCGATGGCTTAAAGCCGGTGCACCGCCGCATCCTGTACGCGATGAACGAGAGCGGCATCTACCCCAACCGCCCGCACAAGAAGTCGGCCTGGACGGTCGGCGAAGTTATCGGTAAGTACCACCCGCACAGCGATTCCGCGGTCTACGAGGCCATGGTCCGCCTGGCGCAGTGGTTCTCCATGCGCACGCCGCTCATCGACGGTCACGGCAACTTCGGTAACATCGACGGCGACGGCGCGGCAGCCATGCGTTACACAGAGAGCCGCCTGGCCAAGCCCGCCATGGAACTGCTGCGTGACCTGCAGAAGGATACCGTCGACTGGCAGCCCAACTACGACGAATCGCTCGCCGAGCCCGTGGCGCTGCCTGCGCGCTTCCCCAACCTGCTGGTCAACGGTAGCCAGGGCATCGCCGTCGGCATGGCCACCAACATCGCCCCGCATAACCTCACCGAGGCGATCGAGGCCACCTGTTACCTGATCGACAACCCCGACGCCACCGTCGACGAGCTCATGCAGATCATGCCCGGTCCGGACTTCCCCACCGGCGCCATCATCATGGGCAGCGCCGGCATTAAGCAGAGCTACGAGACCGGCCGCGGCTCCATTACCGTGCGCGCCAAGGCTCACGTGGAGTCCACCAAGACCGGCCGCAGCCGCCTGGTCTTTACCGAGATTCCCTACATGGTCAACAAGGGCACCCTGCAGGAGAAGATCGCCCAGCTCGTCAACGACAAGCGCATCGAGGGCATCTCGGATATGCGCGATGAGTCCAACCAGAAGGGTATCCGTCTGGTCATCGAACTCAAGAAGGGCGTCATCCCGCAGGTCGTGCTCAACAACCTGTACAAGTACACCTCGCTGCAGACGACCTTCGGCGCCAACAACCTGGCGCTCGTCAACGGCGTTCCCAAATGCCTGAGCCTGCGCGAGATGCTGCAGCACTACATCGACCACCAGGTCGACGTCGTCACCCGACGCACCCGCTTCGACCTTAAGAAGGCCCAGGCCCGCGCGCATATCCTCGAGGGCTACCTGATGGCCCTTGACCATATCGACGAGGTCATCAGCATCATCCGTTCCTCGCAGACCGACTCCGAGGCCAGCAGCCGCCTGATCGAGCGCTTTGGCTTTACGCCCGAGCAGACCACGGCCATCCTCGAGATGAAGCTGCGCCGCCTGACCGGCCTGGAGCGCGACAAGATTCAGGAAGAGCTGGACGGCCTGCGCCGCGCCATCGCCTACTACGAGGACCTGCTGGCGCACGAGGAGAAGATCCTGGGCGTCATTAAGGAAGAGATGCGCGAGATCTCCAAGAAGTTTGGCGATAAGCGCCGCACCGAGATCAGCCAGGTCGAGAAGGACCTGGACGTCGAGGACCTCATTGCCGACGAGGACATGGTCGTGACCATCACCCACACCGGCTATGTCAAGCGCATCCCGGTGGCCGCCTACCGCGCCCAGAAACGCGGCGGCAAGGGCGTGTCGGGCGTCAACCTCAAAGAGGACGATGTCATCGACGAGATGTTCATCGCGTCCACGCACGAGTACGTGCTGTTCTTCTCGAGTAAGGGCAAGGTCTATCGACTGAAGGTGCACGAGCTGCCGGTGGGTACGCGCCAGGCGCGCGGCACCGCGATCGTCAACCTGCTGCCCTTCGAGGAGGGCGAGAAGATCGCGAGCGTCATCAGCTGCCGCGAGTTCCCCGCCGACGAGTATCTGATGTTTGCCACCAAGAGCGGCATGGTCAAGAAGACCGTGATGAGCGCGTATGACCGCAGCCGTCGCGACGGCCTGATCGCTATCAACCTGCGTGACGACGACGCGCTGCTGAACGTCCGCCGCGTGCGCGAGGGCGACAAGATTATCCTGGCCACCACCGCGGGCAAGGCAATCATGTTCTCCGAGGAGCAGGTGCGCGCCACCGGCCGCGATACCAGCGGCGTTCGCGGTATCGGTATGAAGGACGGCGTGAGCGTTCTGGGCATGGAAGTCACTAACGGCAACGGTGATCTGTTCGTCATCACCGAGCGCGGCTACGGCAAGCGCACGCCGGTTGCGGACTACCCGGAGCAGAATCGCGGCGGCCAGGGCGTCTACACCATCCAAATGACCGAGCGTAAGGGTAACCTCGCGGCCATGAAGACGGTGGGCCCGCAGCACGAGCTGTTCATCGTGACGGAGGGCGCGACGGTCATTCGCGTCAAGACCGACGAAATCAGCCAGACTGGCCGCGCCACCCAGGGCGTCAAGATGATGACCGTGGACGACAACGACCGCGTATGCGCCGTAGCCCGCATGACTGCAGCCAAAGAAAAGCCCGAAGGCGAAGGCGCCGAGGATGCAGCCGCAACTAGCACCGAGGAAGCCCCCGTCGACCTAGGCGACGGCAACGACATACCAGAGGATCTCCTCGACGAGTAAGAGGAACGAGCTGGTAGAAAATATCAGACCCCATATATCGGCGGAAGTGGCCTTCTTTGCGTGCGGAACTCGCGACA
>CABUBS010000231.1 GCA_902489855.1 uncultured Collinsella sp. | reverse complement strand
CGAATTCGGCTCGCTCGGTGCGCTCTCCCCCACCTGGTGGGAGCCCGAGGACGGCAGCGAGCCCGAACCGTGGCTCACGCCCGACCAGGCCTTCGAGCGCTTCTTTGAATGGACGAGCGACCGCGGCATTGAACTGTGGGACCACCAAGAAGAGGCCCTCATGGACCTGGCAGCCGGCGATCACGTCATTTTGGGCACACCGACCGGATCGGGCAAATCGCTCGTCGCACTGGGCATGCTCTTTATGGGCATGGCGCAGGGCAAGCGCTGCTATTACACGGCCCCCATCAAGGCCTTGGTCAGCGAAAAGTTTTTCGACCTGGTGCAGGTGCTCGGCCGCGATAACGTCGGTATGATCACCGGCGACACGCATATCAACACCAAGGCGCCCGTCATCTGCTGCACGGCAGAGATCCTCGCCAACGACGCACTACGCGAGGGC
The DNA here is from genome assembly GCA_902489855.1 of uncultured Collinsella sp. Taxonomy (GTDB): domain Bacteria; phylum Actinomycetota; class Coriobacteriia; order Coriobacteriales; family Coriobacteriaceae; genus Collinsella. Next base: position 2,118 of record CABUBS010000231.1, on the reverse strand, counting down.
GAAGATGCCGATGTTGGCTGCGTCGCCATGGACGAGTTCCACTACTTTGCCGACCCCGATCGCGGTTGGGCCTGGCAGGTGCCGCTGCTCACCCTGCCTCACACGCAATTCATGCTCATGAGCGCCACGCTCGGCGATGTCACTGCCATCGCCGCCTCACTCGAGGAGCACACCGGCGCTGCTTGCGACTTGGTTGTCGACGCCCCACGTCCTGTTCCGCTGAGCTACGACTATGTGACGACCTCCCTCGAGGGCACGGTCGAGCTCGCCATGCGCCGTGGCGAGGCCCCGCTCTACATCGTGCACTTTAGCCAGGATGCCGCACTTGCGACGGCACAGTCGCTCGCCAATTTTGGCATTGCCAGCAAGGAGCAGCGCGAGGCCATCAAGGAGGCGGCCAAGGGCACGAGCTTCTCGACGGCCTTCGGCAAAATCCTCAAGCGCTTGCTCGGATGCGGCGTCGGCGTGCACCATGCTGGCATGTTGCCGCGCTACCGCCTGCTGGTCGAGCGCTTGGCGCAGCAGGGCCTGCTACCCGTCATCTGCGGCACCGATACGCTCGGCGTCGGTATCAACGTGCCCATCCACACCGTGGTGCTCACCGCGCTCACCAAGTTCGATGGCTACAAGATGCGTCGTCTGCGCGCACGCGAGTTCCATCAGATTGCCGGTCGTGCCGGCCGCTCGGGCTTCGATACCGAGGGCATGGTCATCGCCGAGGCACCCGAGCACGAGATCGAGAATGCCAAGCTTATGGCCAAGGCGGGCGACGACCCCAAAAAGCTCCGCAAGATTAAAAAGAAGAAGGCCCCCGAGGGCTTTGTCACCTGGAACAAGCAGACGTTCGAGCGCCTGATCGAGACGCAGCCCGAGACACTCAAGCCGCGCCTGCGCATCACGCACTCCATGGTGATTAGCGTGGTCGAGCAGGGTGGCGATGCCCGAGCCCGCGTACACGACCTCATCGAGACGAGCCTGCAGACCCCCGAGGAAAAGGCTAAGCTCGAGGTTCGTGCCGACGAGATCTTCGCCACGCTCATCGATTCCGGCGTCGTCGTGCGCACCGAGGTGCCGCCCGCACCCGACGCTCCGGCTGTCTCGGGCTGCGTCCGCCGCGCCGGACATCGACTACGCACTGACGGTCGACCTGCCCGAGGACTTTGCGCTCGACCAGCCGCTCTCGCCGTTTTTGCTTGCCGCGTTGGAGCTGCTCGATCCCGAGAGCGAGACCTATACCATGGACCTGATCTCGATGGTCGAGGCAACGCTCGAGGATCCCAAGCAGGTGCTGCGCGCTCAGGAGCGCGCAGCGCGCGACCGCGCGATGGCCGAAATGAAGGCTGACGGCGTCGAATATGAGGAACGCCTGGAGCGCATCCAGGATGTCACCTACGAAAAACCGCTCGAGGACTTGCTCGACGCCGCCTTCGACAAGTACTGCCAGGAAGTGCCCTGGGCAAACGACTACCAGCTCTCTCCCAAAAGCGTCCTGCGCGATATGCTGGAAAGCGCGAGCGATTTTAAGGGTTACATTCAAAAGCTCGGCATCGCCCGCTCCGAGGGCATTTTGCTGCGTTACCTGGCAGAGGCCTACCGTTCGCTCGACCGCACCGTGCCCATCGAGAAGCGCGACGAGCGTCTGCGCGACATTATCTCGTGGCTCGGCTTTGTGGTGCGCTCGGTCGACTCGAGCCTGGTTGACGAGTGGGAGAACGCCGGCAACCCGGCCGCACTCGACGCCGCACCACCCCAGGGCATCGACGAGGTCGTGGCGGACCGCCGCGGTTGCACCCTGCTGGTGCGCAACGCACTCTTCCGCCGCGTGACCCTTGCCGCCCGTGGACACTTGCGCGACTTGGGCGAGCTCGACGAGGACTGGGGCATGAGCGAGGTGCGCTGGCAAAAGGCGCTCGATGCCTATCACGAGCAGCACGAGGAGATTCTCACCAACGGCGACGCCCGCAGCTCGGCGATGTTTACCATCGACGAGAGCGACGAAAAGACCGATCACGTGTGGCACGTGCATCAGATCTTTGCCGACGAGGATGGCGACCACGATTTTGGCATCATGGGCGATGTCGATCTGGACGCCACGCAAGACGGCGGCGAGGGGCAGAG
>CABUBS010000230.1 GCA_902489855.1 uncultured Collinsella sp. | reverse complement strand
TGCTTCGGCTGCGGGCTTCGGAGGCGCGGTCGCGGGCGTCGGCCGCGGTTTGGCGTTGGCGGCGGTAGTCGATCATGCCTTGGATGATGGGCTTGCCAAAGCTCACGACATCATCGTTGTAGATGGCGGTTCGGGCTGCGAGGAGGCAGTCGGAAAAGTCCATATGGGTCTTGCCAAAGAGTTTGACGGCAAGGGCGACAACGGTGGGCTCGTCGACCATGACGTCATCGAGCAGCCTTTTCATGGCCGCAGCAATCTCAACGCGGGGAACCTTATAGACGTCGCGCAGCGTGACCACGACGCGCGTGATAATCTCGGGGTAGACGCGAGCGGTGCGCGTGGCGATGACCTTGGCGGCGCGCGGTGACAGAACTTCGTCGTCGTCAAGCAGGTAGCGCAGGATGACGGTCTCGTCGATGATGGTGCTACTCATGGATATCTACTTCCTCGGGACCCAAAATCGAATCGTCGCATTCTGTAGCAAGGTACTCAATCCAGGCATTGCGCTCCTCGGAGCGGCGATTGGGGTCCCCATATGCTTTGAGCGATCCATAGGCGGCGGTGCCGTCTTTTGAGCGCACGGCGACCGGCTGAAAGGGAAGCTTGCGCATCAAAATGCTCTGCGCGACAAAAAGGCGAACGGCCTCGGCAAGCGATGTGCCCATGGCGTCGTAGAGGCGCTCGGCATGCTGTTTGTCCTCTTCGCGAATGCGCACCTGCAGGATGGCTCGTTTTTGCGTCGATGACATCACTGGCCCCCTTAATGAGCGTGCAATATGAATGGTCAAATACAACATTGGCTAATAATAGCCAATCTTATAACCACTGCTTTATTGCACTCAAGTTAATGAGCGCGAAATATATATCAAACGTATTACATCCTTTATAAACGAGCGTGAAATCTCCCCTGGATGTACGCATGTAATACACTCACCTTTATAGCTATCCGAGAATAATTCCAACCTGCCAAAACCCCTGCAATACACCCGTATTGCAGGGCCTATGCTCAAGTTTGCCCCCTGCAACTGCGTATATTTAACCTTATATCGTTGGAGGAATTCTATCGAAGTGCCTGTTTCGCCGCATGCACTCGATACGCCGATGCCGGACCACGGGCGGTCCGGGGCAACGTCGGCAGGGTCTCTCCGGCATGGGATTCAGGAGGGAGTGAACAACATGGGCAATAAACGAGTCGTGGCTGATTCTTCACGCTGCATTGGGTGCCAAACCTGTATGGCGGCGTGCATCGAGGCACACGATATTCCCGGCAACATCGCCGCACCTCGCTTGCGCGTGACGCGCACCTACGAGATCTCCGCGCCGGTGGCATGTCACCACTGCGAGGACGCTCCGTGCGCGAAGGCCTGTCCTACGGGCGCCTTGTTCTTTGATCCAAAGAACCATCGCATCGGCGTCAACGAGGACAACTGCATCGGCTGCAAGAGCTGCGTCATGGCATGCCCCTTTGGCGCCGTGAGCGTGGCGACCACGCAGGTCCCCGTCTTGATGGGGGACGTGCGCGTGGGTTCGCAGACTAAGAGCTTCGTGCTCAAGTGCGACCTGTGCGTGGACCGTCCCGGCTGTCCGGCGTGTGCCGAGGCGTGTCCGACCAAGGGCCTCACCCTGGTGGACGAGGAGCGTCTGGCAGAACTGACTGCCGAACGTGCCCGCGCCACCATCGAAAACGAGGCGTAAGCGTCGGGCGACAGGCCCAATGATTGTCAAATAAGTACCGAGTATTCGGTAGCAGAGAAAGGAAGGAGGGTGTCATGGAGAAGCATAAAGTGATCTGCCCGTACTGCGGCGCCGGTTGCCAGTTTAACCTCTTGGTCCAAAACGGCCAGGTCGTGGGCACCGAACCGCTCAACGGCATCACCAACCAGAGCGAGCTGTGCCTTAAGGGCATGAGCGGCTACGACTTCATCAACGACACCAAGATCTTGACTCCTCGCGTACTGCACCCGATGATCCGCCGCACTAAGGGCGCGGATCTTGAGCGCGTAAGCTGGGACGAGGCACTGGATTTCACCGCATCTAAGATGCAGGCCATAATTGACGAATATGGTCCTAACGCTGTCATGACCACCGGCTCTTCGCGAGGCGGCGGCAATGAGGCGAACTACGTCATGCAGAAGTTTACGCGTGCGTGCATCGGCACCCACAGCGTGGACAACTGCGCCCGTACTTGACACGGCCCTACTGTCCTCGGTCTGATGGACACGGTTGGTTCAGGTTGCATGTCATGCTCCATCCCCGGTATGGAGGATGCGGGCTGCATTTTCCTCTTCGGCTATAACCCTGCCGATTCGCACCCCATCGTCGCAAGGCGTATCGTGCGAGCCAAAGAAAAGGGTTGCAAGATCATCGTCGCCGACCCGCGCCATATCGAAACCGCGCGTATCGCCGATCTCTACCTTCCGATCAAGAACGGTTGCAACGTTGCGTTCCTCAACGCCTTTGCAAACTGCTTGGTCAACGATGGCCTCTACGACAAGGATTTCGTCGCCGAGCACACGAACGGCTTTGACGAATGGTGGGAGACCATCAAGAACTACACTCCCGAATCCGTACAGGACATCACGGGCCACGCACGGGCGCGAGGCC
>CABUBS010000229.1 GCA_902489855.1 uncultured Collinsella sp. | reverse complement strand
CGGCCGAAAGATCAAAGCAGGAGACGCCCGATGCACCGCAACGAGCCTTGCCGCCGCGCCCGCCGTGCGCGCTGGCTGGGTTGCCCAGAGCGGCCCCGTGATCGTTGATGCCATCAGCGGCGTGACGGGTGCTGGCAAGTCCTGCAACGCTCGTACGCATTTTTGCAGCGCTGACGAGAACTTGGAGGCCTACGGCGTGGGCAAGCATCGCCACACGCCCGAGATTGAGCAAATCCTTGGCCTGACCGATCGCGTCGTCTTCACCCCGCATCTGGCACCGCTCAAGCGCGGCCTGCTCTCCACGGTGACGCTGCCGCTCACGCCGCAGGCCATCGACTCCCTGGCTCTTGAGGATGTCGTCGACTATTACAAGCAGTTCTACGCTGGACGCACCTTTGTGCGTGTGCTCGACGCCGGCCAGCAGCCCAAGACGGCTTCGGTCGTTGGAACCAACGCCGCCCAGATTGGCCTTGCGCTCAACAAACGCGCGGGCGTGCTGGTGGCGACGGGCGCTATCGACAATCTGTGCAAGGGCGCTGCGGGCCAAGCAGTCCAGTGTGCCAATATCGTCTTTGGCTTTGACGAGCGACGAGGCTTGCCCACAGTGGCGTGCCCGGTGTAGCACATTCGATTGTTAACGATTTGGTAGTCGGGCATCGAGTGGGGCGCCACTCTTAAGCTGGTCTCATGATTACGACTGGCATGGCGCACCAACCGATGTCCGTTTTTTGTTTGACATAAGGAGTCATAAAGACGATGAATACCGACCTGATTGATATCAAGATTCGCGCCGTCGAGGGTGGCGTTACGGCAGCGGCCGGCTTTAAGGCCGCAGGCATCCATGCGGGATTCCGGAAGAATCCCGAGCGCTTAGACTATGCGCTCGTCATGCCCGATAAACCCTGTCCCGGCGCCGGCGTGTTTACGACCAACCGCTTTTGCGCGGCGCCCGTGCAGGTGAGCCGTGCCAACCTGGGCGGTGCGGACAAGGGCTACGGTATCATCGCCGGTGTTTCAATCAACTCCGGCAACGCGAACGCCGCCACGGGCGAGACCGGCCTTGCCTGCGCGCGCGAGACCTGCAACATCGCATCGCAGGTTATCGGCTGCGAACCCCAGCAGATCCTGGTTGCCTCCACGGGTGTGATTGGCCAGATTCTGCCGATCGACACGTTTGAGACAGCCATTCCTGCTGCCTACGAGGCGCTCTCCGCCCACGGTGGCGCCGATGCCGCTCGCGCCATCATGACGACCGACACGCACTCCAAGGAGTACGCCGTGTCCTACGTCAGTGAGGCTGCGGGTCATGCGGGCAATGTCTATACGGTAGGCGGCATGTGCAAGGGCTCGGGCATGATCATGCCTAATATGGCCACCATGATCGCAGTTATCACCACCGATGCCCCCGTCGAGCCTGCGGCACTTCATGCCCTGCTGCTCTCGACCGTCAAGCAGACCTTTAACAAGGTAACGGTCGATTCCGACACCTCGACCAACGACACCTGCATCATGCTTGCTTCTGGCGCTGCTGCCGCAGATGCCGAGCCTATCGTCGAGGGCTCCGATGCCTTTGACGAGTTGGCATTTGCCGTGCACGAGGTGTGCGAGAGCCTGGCGCGCAATATTGCCGCCGATGGCGAGGGCGCATCCAAGCTTGTTACGGTCAACGTTACCGGAGCCGCCAACGACGAGGAAGCTGATATCGCCGCTCGTGCCGTTGCCAACTCGCCGCTCGTTAAGACCTGCATCGCCGGCCACGACTGCAACTGGGGCCGCGTTGCCATGGCGCTTGGCAAGTGCGGCGTGAAGTTTAATCAGGAAGACGTTTCCATCGACATGATGGGTATGCCTGTCTGTCGCGATGGTCTGACTGTTCCCTTTGACGAGGACGAGGCTCTACGACGTTTCGAGGCGCCCGAGATCGTGATCTCGGCCGACCTGGGCGCAGGCGACGCGGCAACGACCGTGTGGACCTGCGACCTCACGCATGAATACATCTCCATCAACGGCGATTACCGTTCCTAGATTCCAGGCACGCTGCGCATCTTGCCGCGATTGCGGACAGCGGAGCACGGCGCGATAACGATACGAAAGACGAGGCAGATTATGAAATTCGCACGCGATTGTCGTTCGAGCGAATCCAACGAAGCAACCGCGCAGCTGCTGTTCGAAGCGCTGCCGTGGATTAAGAACCTGACCGGCAAGACGGTTGTTATCAAATATGGCGGAGCCGCCATGGTTGATGAGCAGCTGCGCCGCGACGTGATGAGCGACATCGTTTTGCTCAAGATCATCGGTATGCGCCCCGTCATCGTGCACGGCGGCGGCAAGGCTATCAACGAGGCGCTGAGCCATTACGATATTCCCGTCGAGTTTAAGAACGGCCAGCGCGTGACCACGCCGGCGACTATGGATATCGTGCGCGAGGTGCTGGGCGGCAAGGTTAACCAGGAGCTGGTTGCTGCCATCAACCACCACGGCAACCTGGCCGTGGGCGTGTCGGGCAGCGATGCCGGCACGCTCATCGCCGAGCCGCTCGACCCCGAGCTCGGTCGCGTGGGCAAAGTGACGCACGTCAACACCGACTATATCGAGCGCTTACTCGATAGCGAGTACATCCCAGTCATAGCTACCGTCGCGGCGGGGG
>CABUBS010000228.1 GCA_902489855.1 uncultured Collinsella sp. | reverse complement strand
GGCGGCGCGGGGCGGACTCTGCTCAACTGCCCGCCGTGCTTTAGCGAGTACGCCTTCTTTGCGTCGCTGTGCCAGACCGAGGTGCGCGACGTGTGGCGCGATCCGGCGAGCTTTGAGCTCGACCAGGCAGCGGTGCTCGCCGCGGCGCCCGCGTGCAACCTGGCGATCGTGACCTCGCCCAACAATCCAACGGGCGACGTGGCCCCGCTCGACTTTGTCGCGGCTCTGTGCGATGCGTGCCCCGGCATGGTTATGGTCGACGAGGCCTACGTTGAGTTTGCCGACGATTCGTTTGGCGCGGCCACCACGGCGCAGGGCCTTATCGCCGAGCGCCCCAACCTGGTGATTCTGCACACGCTGTCCAAGGCGTTTGGCGCCGCCGGCACGCGCTTGGGCTATGTGATCGCGGCGCCTGAGGTTATCGAGGTGTTCGCGGCGATTCGCCAGATCTATTCGGTCAACGTGCTGAGCCAGGCGGCGGCGCTTGCCTGCGTGCGCGCCCGCGATGCGTATGCGCCCGTGGTGGCACAGGTCGCATCCGAGCGCGAGCGCGAACTGTGCGCCCTACGCGCAATGGCTGCCGAGGGCTTGCCCGTGGAGGTATGGCCGAGCGCGGCGAATTTTGTGCTCGCGCGCACGCCGCATGCCACGCGCGTGCGCGAGCGTCTGCGCGACGAGTATTCGATTCTGGTGCGCGACTTTAGCTACGCGCCGGGACTCGCGGATTGTCTGCGCATTACCGTGGGCACCCCGCAGGAAAACGATGAGGTGCTGACCGCGTTTGCCGCGCTGGTGAAGGAGGAGATGTAGATGGATCGCTATGCCGAGGTAACCCGCAAGACGGGCGAGACCGACATTGTCGTAAAGCTCGACCTGGACGGATCTGGCGTGTGCGATATCTCGACCGGCGTGCCGTTTTTCGACCACATGCTCAATGCTTTTGGCCGCCATGGTCTGTTCGATCTGACGGTGCACGCGGTGGGCGACGTGGAGGTCGATGCGCACCACACCGTCGAGGACACGGGTATTGTGCTGGGCGAGGCGTTTTGTCAGGCGCTGGGCGACAAGGCGGGCATTACGCGCTTTGCCGACGCGGCGATCGCCATGGACGAGACGCTTGTGATGGCTGCTGTTGATATTTCGGGCCGCGGGCAGGCCTACTGCGAGCTGCCCGTGCCGACCGAGCGCGTGGGCAGCTTCGATACCGAGCTGGCGGTCGAGTTCTTCTACGCCTTTGCGCGCGACGCCAAGCTCACGCTGCACGTGCGCGAGCTGGCGGGCGGCAACTCGCATCACATTATCGAGGCCGCCTTTAAGGCCGTGGGCCGCACGATGCGCCACGCCTGCGAGCTCGATCCCCGCGTGCAGGGCATCCCTAGCACCAAGGGCTCACTGTAACCGCTACAAAGGCAGAAACCACCACGAAGGTGCCTGTCCCCTTTGTGGTGGTTTTTGGACAAGATGAGGAGGAGGGGTCGCGTGGGCGAACCGAAGATCGTGGTGGTCGACTACCACAAGGGCAACTTGTCGAGCGTCGTGCGCGGGCTTGCGCGCGCCGGTGCCGCTGCCTGCACGTCGGACGACCCGGAGCAGATCCGCCGCGCCGACGGCCTGGTCATCCCGGGCGTGGGCGCGTTCTATGACGCGATCGCCTTTGTACGCCAGAGCGGCGAGGAGGCGGCCGTGCTCGATGCCGTCGCCGCCGGAACTCCGCTGCTCGGCATCTGCCTGGGCCTTCAGCTCTTTTTTGAGCGCGGCAACGAGGGCGTGCCTGCGGACGAGGGCATGGCTGCAGACGGCAGCACCCCTGAGCAGTCTGGCGGCCCCTGGGTCGATGGCCTGGGCATCATGCGCGGTTCGTGTACGCGCTTGGAATCGAGTCGCCTGAAGGTGCCGCACGTGGGCTGGGACCAGGTGCACATGACGCCCGCCGGCGCGGCCGATCCGTTGCTCGCCGGTTTTGCCGAGGGCGCCAACATGTACTTCACCCACAGCTACGCGGTGGCCGACGACGCCGATGCCGCTGATGTTTTGGCGCGCACGCACTACACGCGGAGCTTCCCGTGCATCGCGCGTCATGGCAACGTGTGGGGCTGTCAGTTCCATCCCGAGAAATCCTCCGCGCTTGGTCAGCGCATTCTTAAGAACTTCGTCAACATCGTCGAGGAGGCCGGCCGATGATCCTGTTTCCCGCAATCGATTTGATCGGCGGCAAGGTCGTGCGCCTGGAGCGCGGCGATCGCAGCCGCTGCAAGGTATATTCCGACGACCCCGTGGCCGTTGCCCGCTCGTTTGCCGAGCAGGGCGCGAGCTGGGTGCACGTTGTCGACCTGTCCGCCGCTTTTGGCGAGGACGAGGACGCATGCGCTGCCAATTCGGCGGCGATTAAGGCCATCTGCGGCGTCGACGGTCTGTCTGTGGACGTGGGCGGCGGCGTTCGCTCGCTCGCGCGTATCGACGAGCTTGCCGGCTACGGCGCGCGTCGCATTGCGCTGGGCACGGTGCTCGTGACCGAGCCGGGCTTTGCCGAGGTGGCGGCCCGCGGATTTGGCGAGCTGCTGGTGGCAGACATTGCTGCGCGCGATGGCCAGGTCAAGGTGAACGGCTGGCGCGACGGCGCGGGCGTGGCGCTCGACGATGCCGTGGCGCAGCTCAGCGAGCTGGGCTTTAAGCACCTGGTCTACACCGAC
>CABUBS010000227.1 GCA_902489855.1 uncultured Collinsella sp. | reverse complement strand
CTGCGCTCCGCAGCAGCCAGCGCCAAGCGCTAGTAGTTCACCACCTGCTCCTCAAAGTACGCCTTCGGGTGGTTACACACCGGGCACACCTCAGGCGCCTCGGCACCAACGTGCAGGTGCCCGCAGTTCAGGCACTTCCACACCTTCACGCCCTCACGCTCAAACACCTCGCCCGACTCGATGCGCTCGACGAGTTTGTTGTAGCGCTCCTCGTGGGCCTTCTCGACGGCGGCGACGCCACGGAACTTCTCGGCGATCTCGACAAAGCCCTCCTCCTCGGCGGTCTTGGCGAACTCGTCGTACATCGTGGTCCACTCGTAGTTCTCGCCCGCAGCGGCGTCGCGCAGGTTGTCCAGAGTGCCCGGAACGGCGCCGTCGTGCAGATACTTAAACCACAGCTTGGCGTGCTCGGACTCGTTGCCCGCCGTCTCGGCAAAAATATTCGAGATCTGAACGTAGCCGTCCTTTTTGGCCTTGGATGCATAGTAGCGATACTTGGTGTGTGCCTGGGACTCACCGGCAAAAGCGGTCTCGAGGTTCTTCTTGGTTTGGGAATTCTCAAAATCCATAGGTGTACTTCCCTTCAACGCATGCCGCCCACAGACTTTGAGCGGCCTTGCTTTAAGGATGCCCTCATGCCGAGAATTTAAACCTTACAATCCCGTTCTTCAGATTCGAGTGAGCTACACACTCAGCCAACGATCGCCCTCGGAGCCGCAAAAGCCCTCGCGCTCCAGATCGGCAAGAATGCTTGCGACCAGCTCGCGCTCGACCGGCTCTCGGCCGGCTGCCGTCTCCATCTCGTTAACGCCTGCAACGGCTTCATCGAGCGTAATACCTGCCGGTTGTCCATCGCGCGCCGCCAGCAGCATGCGCACAATGTGGGCGCGCTTTTGGCGACGCGAGCCCTCAAACTTGGACTGACGACTATAGCCCGCCGACCGCCTGGACGGATTGGGCAGCGTCTTTTTAAGATACGCGCCGTAATCCAGCAACGCGTAATACCATGCGCGCGGCGTGTCGGCATCGTCTTGAGGCACGGCAAAGGGCGCAATCTCATCCGCCGCCGCACCAGGGGCCGCCGGACAGGCGGCTTGAATCAGCGGCACCAGCTCGCGATCGGGAACGGCCGGCACATCGGGAAAGAAATGATGCAAAAAGACCGTGCGCACATTGGTCTCTAGATACACGCCTGGAAGATCAAACGCAAACGAACGGATGCCCTGCGCCGTTGCCGGGCCAATGCCGGGCAGAGCGACCAAGTCACGCGTCTCACGCGGAAACTCCCCGTCCCAGTCCTCTACAACGCGCTGAGCGGCCCCATGAAGCGCCAGAGCGCGTCGGTTGTAGCCCATGCCCTGCCAAGCGTCCAAAACATCGGAAGGCGCGGCCTGGGCAAGCGCCTGCACAGTCGGAAAACGATCGAGCCACACCGGCATGCGCGCCTCCACACGCGGCACCTGCGTTTGCTGCAGCATGACCTCAGAAAGCCAAATGATGTACGGATCGCGTGTGCGGCGCCACGGAAGGTCGCGATAACGCAAGACCCCTTCCGAACGAATCATCGAACGAAAGGGGTCCTGAATCATGGCTATGCTCCTTATGCGGCGCTATTCCTCCCGGTAAGCGCACGCGCAGGTGGCGTACTCGGGAAACGCTTCGCGGTCGGCGAACTTGGGATCGACGGCTGGGAACTGGCGGCGAGCGACGATGTCGCCGAGCGAAACGGAATCGAGGTAGTCGCGCATCAACGCCTGGGCTCCGGCCCACAGGGGATGATAGCAGCACGCGCCCATGCGCGCACAGTCACCATCGGACGCGGTGCAATCGTTCATAACCATAGGACCCTGAACGGCCTCGACGACCTGGCGGATAGTGACGTCGTCCGGACTGACCTTGAGACGCATGCCACCGTGGACGCCGCGCAGGCTCTCCACAATACCGGCCTGGACCAAACCGTGCTGAATCGAGCGGGCAAACGAATACGGGACATTGACCTCTTCGGCAGCGGTGCGAACAGAAAGCAAACACTCCGGATCCTCAGCAAGCATCGCCAGCATACGAAGGGCGTAATCAGTCTTCCTCGATATGTCCATTTTTCCCCTTTCAAGGAATACGAACAGCTCGAACGAGCTCCGGGGCCGAGCTTGTGTCGAGACGCTAAATGACCGCCAGGACATCCAAATGGTAAATCGGATATCCACTGAGTGCCGCGCTTGGAGCGAAATGCATCAGGTGCGGCGCACAGTGCAATTTAGTATAACCTAACCCCCTGTCTCGTAGAACAGGTGTTGCGCAACAAAGCTGTTGTTCAGACAGATATACTTATTAGATTTTACTTGCGTTCCCGAAGGCGCGGGGATTCTGGGCGAAGATGCACCGGGGCGATCGTTCTATCGAAACAAAGTGCATCAAACGCAAAAAGCCACGTCCGAAGACGTGGCTTTAATTGCGTTGGCGGGAAGTACGGGGCTCGAACCCGCGACCTCCGACGTGACAGGCCGGCGCTCTAACCAAACTGAGCTAACTCCCCAGGCAGGCGTTCGCGTTTGTTTCCGCTCGCGTGCGCTGCGGGGATTAGTATACACAGAAGTCTGTCCGGCGCGCAACAACTTTTTTGAAAAAATTTTTCAGGGCCATCCGGGAGGGTCTCCGGGGCTGAGGGCGGGGGTTAAGTTTGCTGCTCTACAGTCCTGCGCAAGACGGAAAGCACAT
>CABUBS010000226.1 GCA_902489855.1 uncultured Collinsella sp. | reverse complement strand
CGGTGCGCATTCTTGATGACGCCGGGGTGTGCGACCTGCAGGGAGTAGCGAACCCCAACCCGGATTACCCGAGCGGCCACAGCTATGTCGTGCTCGATTTGGGAGGCGAACAGCAGGTGATGTGTCTCAGCGGTGATGGCTCCAGTCTGCGCGACGGAAACACCTCGCTGCTTTTGCTCGACACCACCGATTCCGGAAACTCGTGGAGCGCTCTCGATGGCAAGACCGTCACGGTCGCCGTCGATACGCCCCAGTGCTCTTGGCCGTCGGATACCGGCTTGCCGCTGGGCTCGCCGCGGTGCGCCGGCCATGTTGCTGTCATCGGCTAGATTGCATAATGCGGAAAAGGACCAATTTCTTTTCCGCATTTTTATGCTCCGTACCTGCGGTGATGGGTATACATATACCAATTATGAGTAGGGTGGAGGTGCAATATGGCTGTCGGCGAGCACAGGTTTGATCCCGATTTTGAATGGTGGTATAGCGAGGGCGAGGCTCCGGACGAGTCCTGGGATGAGCCGTTGACGGACGAAGCGTCGAGCAACGAGGTCGAGACCGGCAGCGATGCCGCCGAGCCTTTGACCTTCGAACAGGCCTGGGCCCAGGCAGAGGCCGACGAGGCCAAGGCCGATGCAACGGCCACGCTGAGCCAGCCGGCCGATATGTCGATCTCGCCGGCCAAGACGCCGCAACCGCGCCATAACATCGACCCCGGCAGCACGGCGTCCTTCAGCATCCTCGACGTGCCCGCGCAGGGCGCCCAGGCGCCAGCTCCCACGCATCGTCCCGACTTGGCTCGCGAGGAAGATGCGGGTCGCCGCTCTCCGCTCGGCCCTATCCTCATTGCCTTTTTGGCCGGCGTCATTGCGTGTTCGGCGATCGGCAACGTTTGGGGCCATGTTGAGCAGCAGCGAAAAGACGCCGCCAAGGTCGAGATGTCCGTCGAGCAGTCGCTCAGCCGTACGCGCTCGGTGCATGTGTCGGTCGAGGTCAAGGACGGTGCGACATGGGATACCGCCCGCGGCGACAGCCAGATGCTCATCCACATCGTGGGCCGCACACTCAAGGGGCAGGCGGTCGATGAGTATCAATATGTCAACTCTGACGGTGACGGCATCGAGCTCAAGCCCGGAGACTACGAGCTCACGGTCGATGAGGCGCCCGTCGCCACCGACGGCACGCGCTTCCGCGCCTCGAAGCGCATGGTCCCCGTGAGTTTTAACTCGCAGGCGCCCGATACGGTCGACAGCACGCCGCAGGGCGGGTTCGATCTTTACGTGGACGCTCAATAATTGCGTGCCGCCTCTTCCCGCAGCCAAGAGTGGGACAATAGCCCTCGACACTGTTGTTTACTTTTGGAGGAAGTAGCATGTCCACCGTCACCACCATCAAGCGCGGCGGCCTCACCGCCGCCATCGATTCCATGGGCGCCCAGCTCACGAGCCTTGCCCTTAACGGCAACGAGTATCTGTGGCAGGGCGATCCCGCCTTTTGGGGCAAGCACGCGCCCATTCTGTTCCCCATTGTGGGCTCGCTGCGAAACAACACGGCAACGTCTGCGGCCGGCACCTGCGAGATGGCACGCCACGGCATCGCGCGCATCGTCGAGCACAAGCTGGTCGAAGTCTCCGAGGACGGCTCCTCGGTAACCTATGAGATCACCGACACTCCCGAGTCGCTCAAGGCCTTCCCCTTCCACTTTAAGCTCAACATGACCTATGCGCTCACCGGCGACGCCATGCTCACGCAGACCTTTGCCGTCACCAACACCGGCGACGTGGACCTGCCGTTCTCGGTGGGCGGCCACCCTGCGTTTAACGTGCCCGCTCCCGGTGCCGAGGACGAGGCATTCGAGGATTACGAGCTGGCGTTTACCGAGGTTTGGACCAACGAGGCTCCCATCATCACGCCCGATGGTCTCATGACGTTCGAGGGTTCCTACAAGGCCCCCGACAATTCGGACGTTGTGCCCATCACGCATCGCAGCTTCGATAACGATGCCATCATGTTCACCGATACCCCGGGCTCCACGCTCACGCTGCGCGGTCGCAAGTCGGGCCACGGCGTCAAGATCGACTTTGAGGGCTTTAAGTACATCGGCGTGTGGTCTGCCGCCAACGACGCGCCGTTTGTGGCGCTCGAGCCCTGGACCGGCCACACCACCATGGATACCGAGGACGACGTCTTCGAGCACAAGGTCAACACCATTACTTTGGCACCGGGTGCTACCGGTAAACGTAGCTTTAGCGTTACCCTGCTGTAGGGGTTCGCGCCGCTCAGAGTGACATTTGTCATTCTGAGCGGCGTCCGCTGACGGGGATAGCTAATTTGGGACGGGGCTTTTTTGACTCCTTGCGTAAAAATGCTACCCAAAACAAGTTGTTTCGGATAATAGACAGTGAGATCCAAACCTCTAAGCACAACCGCTTCGATAAACAACTTTATCAGGGGTTTTGGTAGATAAAAATAAATCTCTATATGCCATATCCAAGTTGACTGTCGATTTTCCGAAACAACTTGTTTTGGGTAGCATTTTCAAAGCCCTTCCAAAGCACAACCGAATCATCGGGGACGTTCTTTAACGACTAGTCAAAAGGGACACTCTTTCGGCGCCCGGGGACGTTCCTTGCCTGCCGGCACTTGGGGGCAGTTCTTCTCGTCTGGCTGCGAAGAGGGGGTGCGGACAAAAAGTTGGACCGGACTCGGTCCAACTTTTTGT
>CABUBS010000225.1 GCA_902489855.1 uncultured Collinsella sp. | reverse complement strand
CGGGCGCCTCCGTCCTTATTATCACGATAAACATACTATGAGTGGCGTACGGGTAATCGAAAAAGGCAAACCCTGGAGACGTGATTTTCGCCATAACGAGCGAGAATATCGAAGATGCCTGCATACCTTTGGCGTGGGAAGGTGGCAGGCGTAGTTTCAATCGAAGCCGCGCCTGCTGCTATATATGGGTCGATGGCGGTATCAATGCCCACGATGCTTCTGCTTGCGCTTCAGCTTTCGCTGCTCGAAGCGCGCATCAGCCTCTTCCGCGCGGCGTCGGCTTCTTGTATGAGCCGACGCCTGCTTCATCGCTTCCCGTTGTGCCGCGAGCGCCTGTTGTGCCTTGGTGCTCACTGCCGGTCGCTTAAGGGCTTTCGCCGCCTCGCGAGCGCGCCGCTTGGGGTTCTTCGCGGGCTTGCTTGTTTCAGTGGCCTTGTCGCCGAAGAACGAGAGCTTCTCCCATCTGCCGACAACGAACTGCAGGATCTCCTCATCGGACGGCTTCGCGCCGAAGACGATGCGGGCGACGCCGTACCTTCCGCCCTCGACATGCTCCGCCAGTCCGACCCAGAATTGGCCGTCGTGATATACGGTCAGGGTGGACGACACGCTGATCTGCATGGCTGGTTCCTCCTTTATGTAGATGACCATGCAGAGAAGGGACAACCAAGGAGGCAGGTTACTGATGCGGACTCCCGCACGCCCACGACTACCCGACGGGGACTGTGTTTTCATCTCTGGTGGTTGGATTGTAGCATGCGCAGATGCGCCCCGACATCGCTGCCGATATGGCGCGACCGTGATTCGCTCCTCGACGCATACTTTTGCATATTGCCTTCCCGGTTTCGAATCTTTAATTAAATTCGAGTTACGAAACCAGGAAGGAGAACACGAATGAAAGACGTGATCTGCATACGATTGAATAACTCCATCCGTTTTGGTTACAACAAAAAGCGTGCCGCGCGCCTGCGGCATGAAGGAGGGAGATTCCTATGAATATCGTTGTATTGAGCGGTAGCCCGCGTAAGGGCGCCAATACCGACACCATGGTCGAGGCGTTTGCCGAGACCGCGCGTGAGGCTGGCCATACGGTCGAGGTCGTCCGCGTTGCCAGCAAGAAGATCGCTGGTTGCCTGGGATGCCAGTACTGCTTTGCCCATAAGGGCGCCTGCGTGCAGAAGGACGACATGGCCGGCGTGATCGAGTCGCTGAAAGACGCCGACATGGTCATCTTCGCTTCGCCTATCTACTGGTTTGACATCACCGCGCAGGAGAAAGCCGCCATCGACCGCCTGTACGCCTTCGGTGCCACGGGATTCCCGTTCACCAAGACGGCCCTTTTGCTTGATAGTCACAGCGAGGGCGTCTATGATGCGGCAATCGCCATGTACAAGTCCACATGCGCATACTGCAAGTGGGAGGACCAGGGCATCGTTACCATCAGCGGTATGACTGAGCGTGACAGCATGGCCTCCTCGCCCAAGTTGGAAGAGGTGCGAGAGCTCGCTCGCAAGCTCGCCTAAGGACAAGAAGAACGCATGGCAATCAGCGCTAACCGAAGTGCTTGTTGCTCTTACCAAGAGGATTGCTGATTGCCATGCGTGGCTGTTGACATTTCCTTTTGCAAGTTTTGGTATTTTTTGCAAGTTTTGCTAATTTTTGCAAATTTTGCTAACGACAGTACCAGGCCTTTCGCTTGACGAAAAGGCCCAGGCGGTTGTGTCGCCTGGGCCTTTAACTGTTCCTAAATCATGTGCCTGATGAAGAGTTCTGGCTTTTAGTCAAACAAGCTCGGCATGTCGTTTTCCTTCATGAGGGCACCGGCGGAGGGTAGGCTCTGCGCGGTGAACTTCTCGGCGGAAACGCCGGCGCCGAGGATGTCCTCGGTCGTGCCGACCGTGGTGACCGAGCGGCCCTTCTTGGCCGTGAATGCCTGGACGCCCTGCGTGTTGGTGGTCGTCTTGGTCTTGAGCAACGACGTGTTGAAGTTCATCAGGCGGTAGTCGCTCGAGACCAGCGCAATGTCGCGGTCCTCTTTGAGCACCTGGGCATACAGCAACTTGCTGCCGCCGTAGATGGCGTTTTTGAGGCGCTTGCGGTTGGTCTTGGTGACGTATCCGGAAAGCGCGACGCGCACCACGCGGCCGTTTTCAAAGACAAACAGCGCGTCAGCCTTGTAGTCCTCGGGGTCGATAACCCAGATGACGCTCTCGTCGGGTTCCATCTCAAGATCGGTCGGCAGGTACGAGCCCAGCTGGGCCGACTTGGTGTCCTCAAACTGCGCGACCTTGCACTTGTACACCTGGCTCTTGTTGGTAAACACGAGCAGCTCGTGCGTGTTGGAGGATGGGAACTCGATAAAGGGCTTGTCGCCGTCCTTGTACTTGAGCGTGGCAGCCTTCTTGAGCACACGGTCCGTCATCTTCTTGAGGTAGCCGTCGCGCGAGAGCATGATGGTCACTGGGTACTCCTCGACCTCGGGCTCCAGGCTCACCTCGACAACCTCGTGGGGCTCGATCCTGCCCGTGCGGCGCGGCATCACGTACTTCTTGTTGACGGCGGCCAGCTCGTCGCTGATGACCTTCTTGATATTCTCCTCGCTCGAGAGGATTTCCTCGAGCTCGGCAATCTCGCCTTCGAGCTTGGCGATGTCCTTGGTGCGGTTGAGAATGTACTCCTCGTTGATGTTGCGGAGCTTGAGCTCGGCAACAAACTCGGCCTGGGTCTCATCGATAAGCTCATGGCCAAGCTCTATCGCTCGACCACGC
>CABUBS010000224.1 GCA_902489855.1 uncultured Collinsella sp. | reverse complement strand
TCGTCCCAGTCCATGGGCCGAGCCGCTCTACAAGCTCTGTGAGCGCTACAACAAGCCGGTGGTTTTTCATGCCGGTATGTCCTGGGAACCGGGTGCGGAGCTTTCGCGAAGCCACCCGCTTGCGTTTGAGCACACCATCGCAACGCATCCGGATGTGCGCTTTAACCTGACACATTTTGGATGGCCCTGGGTGCGCGAGACCGTGGCTATGCTGCTCAAGTATCCCAATTGCTATACGGACGCCTCTATTACCTATATCGATTCGCCCGAAGAAATGATGCAGCGGCTCTTCACCGTCGATATGGGACCGCTGTGGTATGAGCGTGCCCTGTCTCATCAGGTGATGTTTGCCAGCAATACGCCACGCTTCCGCGCCTTCAAGCTCAAGCGGGCGCTTGATACTGTGCCCATGCGCGATGAGGCGCGGGAGAATCTGTATTCCGGTACGGCGCTGCGTTTTCTGAAAGGTGATGAGTGACATGGTGACACTCGAGACATTGAGCTATCTATCGACGGCGCCCGACCAGTTCATCGATATCACAGAAGATGTGCATGCCGCCATCGAGCGTAGTGCGGTGACCGATGGACTGGCAGCGATTATTTTGTCGCATACGACTTGCGGCATCGTGGTGAACGAGGGGCTTCCGTGCGTGGAGACCGATCTCATGGAGACGCTCGATCGCATTGCCCCGCCCGATGCCCCCTATGCGCATGCTCATTTCTTGCCGAGCTATGGTGCCACGGGCAATAACTCCTGTGGTCATATCAAGAGCATGATTTGCGGCAATAGCTGCTTCTTCCCCGTTCAAGACGGCCACATTGTATGTGGCGGGGCCCAGAACATCTACCTTGCGGAGTTCGATGGACCTCAGAAGCGAAAAGTGTTCGTTGAGGTGCTGGGCGAGTAGCAGTTGATGTCTGTGAGTCGGCGAGCTAAAGGAGATTGACCATGTCGTTTATGGCTTCGATGTTTGGGACCGAGAAACCGGTAATTGGCATGCTGCATCTGCAGCCGCTGCCTGGCGATCCTCTGTATTATCCGGGCGGCAGCGTTTCGCGCGTGATCGATGCCGCCAAGCGCGATCTCGAAGCGCTGCAGTCGGGTGGCGTGGACGACATTCTGATCACCAATGAGCTATCGATGCCCTACGAGCAGCATGTGTCGGCAGTGACCCTTGCCGCTATGGGGCATGTCATCGGAGCTCTTGCCGCAGATTTCTCGACCCCTTGGGGTGCAGAGGCTATTTATGACGGCGATGCCACGATCGAGCTGTGCGCCGCCGTTGAGGCGCAGTTTACACGCTGCAATTTCTGCGGTGCCTGGGCTGGCGATCTTGGCCTGATCAATCGTGACTTTGCGCACACCATGCGCCGCCGTGCCGCCCTGCGTCTGGATGACCTAAAGATGTTCCATTTCATCACAAGCGAGGGCGAGGTGTACCTTAACGACCGATCGACTCCCGATATTGCCGATTCGCTGGTATTCAACTGCCTACCCGACGCCCTTGTTATTGGCGGGTCTGCTGCCGGGCGCGGCGCTTCGGGCGAGCTTGCCGACGAGGTGCGCGTCCGTGTTGGCGATGTGCCGGTGGTATGTGGAACGGGATGTCGCGAGATTACCGTTGCAGACGTGTTTTCGCATTATGATGGCGCGTTTGTCGGTACCTGCCTCAAGCGAGACGGCAAGCTCGACGCCCCTGTCGAAGCCGAACGGGTCGCGCGGTTCATGGCTGCCGCCCGTGCCGCGAGAGGGGAGTGAGCGGCATGCCGTACTATCTTGGCATCGACATTGGAACGAGTGCGTCCAAGGGCGTGTTAATTGATGCGGAGTGTCGAATTGTGGCGCAGGCATCTTGCCAACATGAAACCGAGAACCCTCAGGATGGTTGGTATCAGCACGATACAGAAGCGATTTGGTGGGGTGATTTTTGCCGGCTGTCTCGCGAGCTTATCGAGTGCGCGGGCATCGAGGCGAGCCAGATCCGCTGCGTAGGGTTGTCGGCTTTGGGCTGTGATTGCGTGCCAGTCGATGAAGATTGCCACGCCTTGGCTCCGGCAATTCTCTACGGGGTCGATGCTCGCTCGAAGCCGCAGATTGACGAGCTTCTTTCCGAATATGGTCCCGATCGCGCTCGCCAGCTCTTTGGACACGATCCGTGTTCGTCGGATATCGCCCCTAAGGTCCTTTGGTTTAAGGAGAATATGCCCGAGGTCCATGAGCGGGCGGCGAAGTTTCTTACGGCTTCGTCCTATCTATGCGCCAAGCTTACCGGCAGGTTTACGATCGACCGTTACCTTGCCGAGGATTTCCTTCCCTTATACGATCGTGAGACGTGGCAGGTTAATGAGCGCGGGTGCGCGCGGTTCTGCCGTCCCGACCAGATGGCCGAAGTCATGGCGGCGACCGATATCGCCGGCGTAATCACGGATCGGGCGGCGGTTGAAACCGGTCTTGCGAGGGATACGCCGGTGCTTGTCGGAACAGGCGATTCGGGCGCCGAGGCGATTTCTACTGGAGTGTTCTGCCCCGGGGACATGATGGTGCAACTCGGGAGCACGGCCTACTTTATCTATTTGGCGGACCATATGGTCGATGACGCTCGTCTATGGCCAGGGACATTCATCATCCCCGGAACCTACGGCATCTGCGCCGGGACCAATACAGCAGGTGCGTTGACGGCGTGGTTGCGACGCGAGTTGTACCGCGATGTCATGGATGCCGAACACTCCGGCGGCCCCGATGCCTATGAGGTCATGGCGCATTCCGCCGCCCACGAGCATGATGCG
>CABUBS010000223.1 GCA_902489855.1 uncultured Collinsella sp. | reverse complement strand
CCGCCACGGCCAGGCCGCCGGTGCCTTGGGGTCCCATGAGCCCCTTGTGGCCGGTAAAACACACGACGTCGAGCCCCATGGTATCCATGTCAATCTTCGCCGTACCGGCAGACTGAGAGGCGTCGACGATAACCAGCGCGCCGGCCGCATGAGCCACAGCCGCCACACGTGCAACATCAACGGAGTTGCCGGTCACATTGGAGGCGTGCGTCACCACCACGGCACGCGTGCCCGGCGTGACCAGCTGCTCGAGTTCGTCGTAGTCGAGCACGCCGTTCGCGTCGCAGCCCGCATACTCAACGGTCACGCCCTGCTCTACCGCCAGGCGATTGAGCGGACGCAGCACGGAGTTATGCTCGAGCACCGTCGTGACCACACGATCGCCGGGACGCACCACGCCATTGATGACGGTGTTGAGCGCCGCGGTGGAGTTGGGCGTAAAACAAACATGGTCTGCCCTCGGGCAACCTAAAAAGCGCGCAAGCTTAGTGCGGCAGCCATGAATCGTGCGCGCCGCATCGAGCGCGCCCGACGTCGCGCCACGTCCGGCATTGCCGAGCGAGCGCATCGCCTGCGTCACGGCATCGATCACCGTCTGCGGCTTATGCATGGTCGTCGCCGCGTTATCCAGGTAGATCATCGCACGACCTCCCACATGTCGATTACCGTAAAGCCCTCGGTGGGGACGCCCGCCGCGGCAAGCTCGCCGCGCAGCAGGTCCTCATCGGCAGGCAACGCCTTCCATGCCAAACCGCAGCCGGCAGCGACCTCCCCGGGTACGGGAATCGTTCGCCCGGGAAGGCTGCGCTCGATGCACAGGGACTCGCACCCCATGGCGGCCGCCGTGGTGGGAAACGTGATGACAAGCGCCGGGCGCTTCTCCCTCATGGCAACTCCAACCAATACGCTACGGGCGCACGACGCGCACGGCCTGCTCCATCTTCTCCACGATCACGTACATGTTGGTGACCTCGCCCACCGCAAGCTGGTCTTTAATGCCATAGTGGTCCAGGCAGGTACCGCAGGTGAGAATCTCGACGCCCTGCTCGGCCAGGCCCTTCAGGTCGTCGAGCACCGGAGAGCCCTCGACGGTGAGCTTAGCGCCGCCGTTGTAGAACAGCATGGTCGCGGGCAGCTCATCCTGCTGCGTCACGGCGAAGATAAAGGCCTTCATGAGCTTGTGGCCCAGCTCGTCGTCGCCACGGCCCATGCAATCGGTGTAGACGGAAATGACGAGTTTGCCCTTGCCAGTGCTGGCGTCGCAGAAAGCGGCACCGTCCTGCTCGGGGTCCGTAACGGCCACGGCACCGGCGGTCGCGACAGTCACGTGCCACTCGGCGTCCGAGATCTTCTCGACCGAGGCCGTGCAGCCCTTCTCCTGCGCCATCTTGGAGATGTTCTTGACGGCGGTCTCGTTATCGACCGAGGTCACCACGGCACCCTCACCATCAAGCTGCTTCAGGGCTTTGAGCGTCTTGACGACGGGCAGCGGGCAGGCATCGCCCATGGCATTGACTTCAATTTTAGTAGACATAGCAAAATCCTTTCGAAAGAACCGTTCTAGAGAACGATAAACAGTTACATAAACGTGCGGGCTAGCGAACAACGCGGACGGCAGGACCGCCCGGCTCCGCCTCGCACACGCGCCCGACAACGGCGGCGATGCACCCCTCGGCATCCAGGCGACGCGCAAGCTCATCCACATCCGCCGCGGGCGCCGCGATAAGCAAACCACCAGACGTCTGCGGATCGTACAGCGCGTCGAGCATACCCGACTCCAGGTCCTCGTCGGCAGCCACACGCGGGCCAAAGAAGTCCTGGTTGCGGTAGGAGCCCGCGGGGATAATGCCCAGACGCGCCATATCGAGCACCTGGTCAAAGAGCGGTACCGCCCCCGACGCAAGCTCAACCTGCACGCCCGAGCCCTCGGCCATCTCACTCGCGTGCCCGATCAGGCCAAAGCCCGTAATGTCGGTGCAGCCGTGAAGTTCGAGCCCCTCGGCCAGACGAATCGGCGCCTCGTTGAGGGTGCGCATCGAGTCAAACATGGCCGCGGCCTCGTCCTGCTCGATGAGCTCGCCCTTAATGGCCGTGGTGATAATGCCCGAGCCGATCGCCTTGGTCAGCAGCAGAACATCGCCCACGCGTGCGCCGCTGTTGGCGAGCATGCGGTCGAGCGCGACAAAGCCGCTCACAGACAGGCCATACTTGGGCTCGTCGTCGTTGATGGTATGGCCGCCCGCGATGGAGCAACCCGCCTCGACGCACTTGTCGGCGCCGCCCGCCAGAATCTGACCGGCAACCTCGATGCCCAGACAACTGGGTATGCAGAGTAGGTTCATGGCATGGCTCGGCCGCCCGCCCATGGCGTAGATGTCCGACAGCGAGTTGGCCGCGGCAATCTGGCCAAACAGAAACGGGTCGTCGACCATCGGCGGGAAGAAGTCGATGGACTGCACAAGCCCCAGGTTCTCCCCTACGCGGAAGACGCTCGCATCGTCAGAGGTATCGAACCCCACGAGCAGGTTGTCGTTGGGCACATTGGGTAAGTCGCCCAGGACCTGGGCGAGGGCTCCGGGAGCCAACTTAGCGGCTCAACCACTCGCGGCGGTCATAGACGTGAGCCTAATCTGATCATCAGCCATCGATACCTCCTCTCATCGGTCAATCATTTTCTCCCAGTATACGCATGAATGCGAGCCCACGGCGGATGCATTAATTGAGCGCCCGTGCGCGAATCGCCGCGCCGATGGCACCGGCGAAGCGGGCCTGGGGCGAGGTGAGCCGCGCGAGAACATTGCGCGTG
>CABUBS010000222.1 GCA_902489855.1 uncultured Collinsella sp. | reverse complement strand
CCTGCCATGCGCGCCGCGCGTCCTTAGTCCTCGGCGTTGTAGCCAAAGCGGCGAATCTGGGCCTCGTCGTCACGCCAGCCGGCCTTGACCTTCACGTCCAGCTCCAAAAAGACCTGCGTGCCAAAAATGCGTTCAAGATCGCGTCGGGCGTCGATACCGATATGCTTGATCATCTCGCCGCCCTTGCCGATGATGATGCCCTTTTGGCCCTCGCGCTCGACGTAAATGGTGGCGTGCACGCGCAGCACCTTCTTGGTCTGCTCGAGCGCATCGCAGATCACGCCAACGGAGTGCGGAATCTCATCACGGGTGCGGCGCAAGACCTTCTCGCGCACAAACTCGGCAACGAGCGTCTCATCGGAAGCGTCAGTACCCATGTCCTCGGGGAACCAACGCGGACCCTCAGGCAAAAAGTGCGCAACGGTCTCTATAAAGGCATCGACGTTGAAGTTCTTAACCGACGACGTCACAATCTCGTCGTCATATTCCATAAGCTCGTGGGCAGCCTTAAGCTGCTCCATGACCTGTGCGGGGTCGGCCTCATCGGCCTTGGTGAGCACCAGGACCTTCTTGCAACGAGCGCATCTGACACGCTCGGCAACCCAGGCGTCTCCCCTGCCGATGGGCTTGGTGGCATCAATCAAAAACGCGACGACGTCGACATCGTTCAACTCGAACAGTGCGCTCTTGTTGAGCTCGGACCCCAGGCCGTCCTTGGGCTTATGAATACCCGGGGTATCGACAAAGACCAGCTGGTAGCCGGGACGGTTGACGACGGCGCGCATGCGACGGCGGGTCGTCTGTGCCACCGGCGAGGTGATGGCGACCTTTTTGCCATAGCAGGCGTTGAGCAGCGTGGACTTGCCGGCGTTGGGGCGTCCGACCAGGGCTACGAAGCCGCTGCGAAAACCGGGTTCAACGTCGCCAAAGCCCGCGAGGCTATCGTCCTCGTCGCACAGGGCGTCGAGCTCCTCGTCGCTCATGCCCTCAAACGGATCGAATTCCTCGACTTCCTCGTATGCTTCGGCCGCTTCGGCATCCGCCGCATCCAGGACCTCGTCGTCCAAAATTTCATCGATAGGCTGCATAGTGTCGGACATGAAAATCCCTTTCTAGATAAAGCCGAGCGCGTGGGCAAATACCAGCAAGCCCACAATCGCGGCGGTGATGGAAAGAACGTATACGGAGGCGGCGGCGATATCCTTCGCGCGCTTTGCCAGCGGATGGAGCTCCTGGGTCGCCAGATCGACAATCGCCTCCATGGCGGTGTTGCATAGCTCGCCGTGAATCACCAGGCCACAACAGATGATAATCGTGGCCCACTCGGCAATGTCGAGCCCCACGATGCAGCCGGCAATGACGGTGCACACGCCCGCAACGAGCATGACCTTAATATTGCGCTCGGTCTTGACGGCGGTGACGAAGCCCTCCATGGCGTAGGAGAACGACTTTAAGAAGGACGGATGGTCCTTGTTCGATCCGGGAATCATAGACGGCTCCTAGTCGTGGGCGTGGTTGGTGATGGGGCCGACGTGGACCAGCTTGGGGTCCTCGCCGCGCTCGAGCGCCAGATCGCGCAGGATGGCGTCCTCGCGGGCCTCCATGACCTCGGCCTCGTCGTCCTCGATATGGTCATACCCCAGCAGGTGCAGCATGCCATGCACGAGCATCAGGCGGCACTCGTCGGCAGGGGCATTGCCAAAGCCGGGGGCCTGACGGGCAATGACTTGCGGGGCCAGGATGATATCGCCAAGCTCAAGCGTCTCGTCGGCGGGAATATCCTCGTCAAAGGCCGAGTCGCATTCAAACGAGAGGACATCGGTGGTGCGGTCGATACCGCGCCACTCGTGGTTGAGCTCGTGCATCTCGTCCTCGTCGACATACGAAAGGGAAATCTCGACTTCACGCTCAACGCCTTCGGCGGCAAGCACGACCTCGCAGATGTGTTCTACCTCCTGCGCGTCGAGCAGCGTATCGAGCTCGGCATCGTTGCTGATCAATACACTCAACGGGACTCCTTTCGGTCGCGCGGGCGCTGCTCGCGCACGTCATCATAAGCATCATATGCCTCGACGATACGTCCCACCAGGGCATGGCGCACCACGTCGGCACGCTCGAGGTGAGAAAATGCGACATCGTCGACACGGCCCAAAATCTTCTCGACATCCGCCAAGCCACCACGACGGCCCACCAGGTCACGCTGGCTCAGGTCGCCGGTAATCACAAACTTGGAGTTAAAGCCCAGGCGCGTCAGAAACATCTTCATCTGCTCGGGCGTGGTATTTTGGGCCTCGTCGAGCACCACGAAGGCGTCGCTCAGCGTGCGGCCGCGCATGTAGGCAAGCGGGGCGATCTCGATCACGCCGCGCTCCATGAGCTCATCGGTGCGCTCGCGATCCATCATGCAAAATAGGGCGTCGTAAAGCGGACGCATGTAGGGATCGATCTTTTCCTCGAGGGTGCCGGGCAAAAAGCCCAGATTCTCCCCCGCCTCGACAACCGGACGCGTCAAGATCAGACGGCCCACCTCGTGACGCTTGAGCGCGGCAACGGCGAGCGCCATGGCCAGATAGGTCTTACCGGTGCCGGCAGGACCCAGGCCAAACGTGATGGTATGCGTGCGGATGGCATCCACATAGCGCTTTTGGCCGAGCGTCTTGGGGCGAATGACGCGGCCGCGATACGAAAGCAGCACGTCATCGCGAAGCGACGTAGCCTCGTGCTCACCGTCGCGCAAGACGGCCAGGCAGCGAGAGACATCGTCGGCAGACAGCGTGCGCCCGGCGGCCGCCTCGCAAAAAGCGTGCTCGAAAAAGCGCGCC
>CABUBS010000221.1 GCA_902489855.1 uncultured Collinsella sp. | reverse complement strand
AAGTCCTTCTCGACTTGTATACCAAGGCAACCTGCCTATAATGATGCAAGTTAAAACGCCGAGCGCATCGCACGCACTTGCATCAGGCATCCGAGAGGAGAAAACATACCCATGAAGGCACTCTACAATGACGGTTCGGTGGCCGAGCTCCCGCAGGACGAGGTCACGCATGTCATCCGCCACTCCGCCGCGCACATCATGGCGCAGGCCATCAAGCGCCTGTACCCCGAGGCCGACTTTGCGTACGGCCCCGCGACCGACAACGGCTTCTACTACGACGTCGACCTGCCCGAGGGCGTCAAGATCAGCGAGGACGACTTCCCCGCGATCGAGGCCGAGATGAAAAAGATCGTCAAGGAGAACCTCAAGTTTTCGGTGTACGAGAAGTCCCGCGCCGAGGCCATCGCCCTTATGGAGGAGCGCGGCGAGAAGTACAAGGTCGAGCACATCGGCGACCTGGACGACGACGCCCGCATCACCTTCTACCAGCAGGGCGACTACATCGACATGTGCGTCGGCCCCCACATCTGCTACACCAAGGCGCTCAAGGCCTTTAAGCTCACCGGCGTCTCGGGCGCCTACTGGAAGGGCGACAAGGACAACAAGATGCTCACCCGCATCAACGGCGTCGCCTTTGCCACCAAGGAAGAGCTCGACGAGCACATGCACATGCTGGAGGAGGCCAAGAAGCGCGACCACCGCAAGATCGGCCGCGAGATGGACCTCTTTATGATGCGCGACGAGGCCCCCGGCTTCCCGTTCTTCCTGCCCAACGGCATGATCCTTAAGAACACGCTGCTGGACTACTGGCGCGAGATCCACCACAAGGCCGGCTACGTGGAGATCTCCACGCCGCTCATCATGAACAAGCAGCTGTGGAAGACCTCGGGTCACTGGGACCACTACAAGGACAACATGTACTCCACCGTCATCGACGACGAAGAGTACTGCATTAAGCCCATGAACTGCCCGGGCGGCGTGCTGGTGTACGCCTCCAAGCCGCATTCCTATCGCGAGCTGCCCATTCGCGCCGGCGAGATTGGACTGGTGCACCGTCACGAGCTGCGCGGCGCCCTGCACGGCCTGTTCCGCGTGCGCTGCTTTAACCAGGACGACGCCCACCTGTTTGTGCGTCCCGACCAGCTGACCGACGAGATCGTGGGCGTGGTCAACCTGATCGACTCCGTGTACCAGAAGTTTGGCTTTAAGTACCACGTTGAGCTTTCCACCCGCCCCGAGGACTCCATGGGTTCCGACGAGGACTGGGCGCGCGCCGAGGAGGGCCTGCGCACCGCTCTGGAGCAGCTGCACATGGACTACGAGGTCAACGAGGGCGACGGCGCCTTCTACGGCCCCAAGATCGACTTCCACCTGGAGGACTCGCTCGGCCGTACCTGGCAGTGCGGTACCGTGCAGCTCGACTTCCAGATGCCGCTCAACTTTGACCTGGAGTACGTGGACGCCGATGGCACCAAGAAGCGCCCCATCATGCTGCATCGCGTGTGCTTTGGTTCCATCGAGCGCTTCATCGGTATTCTGATTGAGCACTTTGCGGGCAAGTTCCCCACCTGGCTGGCCCCCGTGCAGGTTAAGGCGCTTCCCGTCTCCGAGAAGAGCCGCGACTACGCCCACGAGGTGTGCGCCAAGCTGGAGGAGGCCGGCATCCGCGTGGTCTGCGACGACCGCGACGAGAAGATCGGCTACAAGATCCGCGAGGCCCGCAGCATCGACCGCGTGCCCTACATGCTCATCCTGGGCGAGAAGGAGGTCGAGGCCGGTAACATTTCCGTCCGCGATCGCTCCAACGAGACCGTTCAGATGACCGTTGATGAGTTTGTTGCCAAGGTGACCGAGGAGATCAAGACTCGCGCCTAAGGCAAACTTTATAACAATTAACAAAGGCGACCGTCCACAAAGGGCGGTCGCCTTTTTCATGCCGAAATAAGAAAAGCCGCTGGTTGAGCGGCCTTTTTTGTTGCACAAAAAGGTACAGGTTTTTGTAGAGGGGTATGGAGATGTACCTACTAGCAGTACATTTTGCGTAATCTGGGCAAACGCTGATTAATTGCTCGTATAATGTCGTCTGTCGAAAGATACAAAAACCTGTACTTTTGCGACTGCGCCTAGCTGCGAGCGAGAAGCCTGTTCTAAACGCCCCTGCATTTGCGTGCATCGCAAAGCCAAAAGAGGGGGGCGAGAACATGGAACAGACGGCACGGCGCCAACAGCAGCTGCCGGGCGCATTTAACGGCGCCACCACCAACAGCCAGCATGGCCGCGTCCGCTGGTATCTGGTTCACACCCCCAATGGTAAAGAGCGCGAGACCTGCGAAAAGGTCCGCCACATTATTCCGCACGAGCTAATGCAGAACGCTTTTGTGATGCAAAAGGAGTTCTGGTT
This sequence comes from uncultured Collinsella sp., assembly GCA_902489855.1. Taxonomy (GTDB): domain Bacteria; phylum Actinomycetota; class Coriobacteriia; order Coriobacteriales; family Coriobacteriaceae; genus Collinsella. The sequence goes on along the minus strand of CABUBS010000221.1, from coordinate 446 downwards.
TAAGCGGGACGGCGCCTGGTCGCTCCAAACCAAACCCATGTACAAGGAATATTTCTTCGTCGCCACGCACGATGCCGCCGCGCTCGATAGGGCCCTGGCCCAGTTGAGCTTTGGCTGTCGCATTGCCGGCAGTAGGGAGCGGGCGTACATGCCCATGCCGGACGATGCGCAGGATTGGTACCGCAGCGTGCTGGACGACGACGGCGTGGTTCGCAACAGTGTGGCGCGCATAGAAGACGGCGTGCTGCACATAGAGCAGGGTCCCTTGGTGGGGCAGGAGGCCCGCGTTAAAAAGATCGACCGCCATAAACGCTGGTGCCTGGTAGACGTGGGAGAAGGCGACTCCGGATTTAGGGAGCTGCTACCGCTCGACGTTCCCAGCAAAACGTAAGGGAGGCGTTGCACCAGCTATTCGTTCGCATTTTTGAATTTACCGATTGGGGGGG
>CABUBS010000220.1 GCA_902489855.1 uncultured Collinsella sp. | reverse complement strand
GGAGAAGTCCTTAAGGGCCTTAGCGGCCTCGACCGGCTGCACCCCTGGCGCATTCGCGCCGTGTTTTAACTGATCTCCGTGCACAGACACGGAAACCGAAAGGACTTAGAAATGGCTAAGCTTACCACCGATGAGATCATCGATGCTCTTAAGGAAATGACCCTTCTCGAGGCTTCCGAGCTCGTCAAGGCTATCGAGGACACCTTCGGCGTTTCCGCCGCTGCTCCTGCCGCTGTTGTCGCCGCTCCCGCTGCTGGCGCTGCTGAGGCCGAGGAGAAGACCGAGTTTGACGTCGTGCTCGAGGGCTTCGGCGACAACAAGATCCAGGTCATCAAGGCCGTCCGTGAGCTCACCAACCTTGGCCTGAAGGAGGCCAAGGAGGTCGTCGAGGGCGCTCCCAAGGCTGTTCTCGAGGGTGCCAAGAAGGAGGACGCCGAGGCTGCCAAGGAGAAGCTCGAGGCTGCTGGCGCTGCTGTCACCCTCAAGTAATCAGGCTTTCTCGCCAGATTTCTTTGCAGACGGGGTTCGCATTGCGAGCCCCGTCTTTTTTGTTTTTCGGTCCCTCGACATCGGTTGCTCAAACTGCCATGTTCTGTGATTTGCGTCGTATCGGCTGCCTTGCCGTTGGGCAATAAAATTGCACCATTCGAGCAATAATTTGCGTTGACCTGCTGAAGAATTGTCTCTGCCTTGTAGCGACATATAGTTCCAGCGGTAAGATGCTTGGGTATCGCAATTTGGTCTGCGGCTGTGTGCCGCACGCATGGGGCGCTTTTGCGCCTGCGAAAGGATCTTTGAATAACATGAAGGCAATCATCCCCGCCGCCGGTCTTGGCACGCGTTTTCTGCCTGGCACCAAGTGCACGCCCAAAGAGATGCTGCCGGTGCTCGACAAGCCCGTCATTCAGTATGTCGTTGAGGAGGCGCTCGACCCCGAGGAGGTCGACGACGCCATCATCGTTACTTCTCCCGGCAAGCCTGAGCTGCTGAACTACTTCCAGCCCGATCGCTCGCTCGAGAACCTGCTGCGCGAGCGCGGCAAGAACGCCTATGCCGATGCCGTCGCCCACGCTGGCGGTATGCCGGTCGACTTCCGTTATCAGTACGAGCCCAAGGGCCTCGGCCATGCTATCCGCTCTGCTGCCGACGCCGTGGCAGGGGAGAATTTCCTGGTTCTTCTGGGCGACTACGTTGTGCCTAACCGCGACATCTGCGACAAGATGCTCGCCGTTTCCAAGGAGCACGGTGGCGCTTCGGTTATCGCCGTCGCTGCTTGTTCGCCCGAGGAAGTCAGCCGCTACGGCGTTATCGCCGGCGAGCGCGTCGGTTCGCTCGAGGGCGCCGAGGACGTTGCCGATGCCGAGCCGGGCGCTGTCTGGCGTATCGGCGGTCTGGTCGAGAAGCCCGCTCCCGAGGCTGCTCCGTCCAACCTGTACATCGTCGGCCGCTACCTGCTGAGCCCGCTGGTCATGGACCTGCTGGCAGATCAGCAGGCCGGCAAGGGCGGCGAGATCCAGCTCACCGACGCCATGGCCCGTTCGCTCGACCGCGAGGCCATGTACGCCGTCGTCATCGACCCGCTGTCGGGCTACGACACCGGCACTCCCTCTGGTTGGATGGCCACTAACGCCCTCATGGCTGCAAACGACCCCCGCTTTGCCGATGCCTTCTGGGACGCCATCGACGAGCGCGGCGGATTGATGCGCAAGTAAGCCTTCGGGCACCGACATTTACGGGCGTGGACCTCGGTTCGCGCCCGTTTTTTATAAGAGCTGCGATTGCCGGCTCTCTGTTCACAGAAAATATATGAACAGATGTTCGATACACATACATCTACCTGCACCTTTTCTGTCGAAAAACTTTGCTACTCCAAAAACTCAATCGCGTCAAGGCTTTTCTTGCCCAACGGTCGGTACCTGATAAACTATTAGGTTGCGATAACTGGCGAAGCTATGCCTCGCCAACCCACCGAGCATTTCCGTGAAGGAGGAAAAACCTGGTGACCTACGCATACACTGCCACTGAGCGCAAGCGCGTCAGCTTCGGGAAAATCCCGGAGGCCATGGAGCTCCCCAACCTTATCTCTGTTCAAAGGGAATCCTTTGAGCGTTTTAAGGACGAGGGCCTTCGTGAGGCGTTCAAGGAATCCAGCCCCATCCAGAGCCAGAACCATGTTCTCGAGGTTACCTTCGGAGAGCATCAGTTCGGCGACCCCGCGCACACCGTCGAGGAGTGCCGCGAGAAGGATATGACCTATCAGGCTCCGCTTCTGACCGACGTCCGTCTCACCAACAAGGAGACCGGCGAGATCAAGGAGCAGCTCGTCTTCATGGGCGACTTCCCCATGATGACTGATCAGGGCACCTTCATCATCAACGGTACAGAGCGTATCGTCGTCTCGCAGCTCGTCCGCTCCCCGGGCGTGTACTACAGCTCCGAGATGGATTCGGGCAAGCAGATCTACAAGGCCCAGATCATCCCGTCCCGCGGTGCCTGGCTTGAGTTTGAGGTCGACAAGCGCGACCAGCTCATGGTCTCCATCGACCGTAAGCGCAAGCAGAGCGCCACGATGTTCCTGCGCGCCCTTGGCATCGCCGTCACCAACGACGACATCATCGAGCTGCTCGGCAACTCCGATGTGATCAAGCGCACCCTGGAGCGCGACACCGCCCTCACCCGCGAGGACGCCCTCATCGAGATCTACCGTCGCCTGCGCCCGGGCGAGCCCCCCACCGTGGACGCTTCCCGCAGCCTGCTTGAGGGCCTGCTCTTCAACCCGCAGCGCTACGATCTGGCCCGCGTCGGTCGTTACAAGGTCAACAAGAAGCTCAACCTCACCACCGAGGAAGAGGTCACGGTGCTCACCGACGAGGATATCGTCGCG
>CABUBS010000219.1 GCA_902489855.1 uncultured Collinsella sp. | reverse complement strand
GAATAGGTGCCCCGTCGCTTATGCGGCGGGTTTTTTCATGCCGCGATCACCGTTCGCGAACGTTACCGTATCAACATTTCGTGTCGAGGAGGTAATCCCGAGGCCTGCCACCTCAACATGGCGCGGTCGTTGTAAAATAATGCAATGATTGCTCCCACGACATGGTGCCGCGAGCACCAAGAAAAGGAGATTCTTGTGTCTGAGACCATTAACGGCAGCCTGAGCGTCTCGAACGACGTTATTGCCGATATTGCCGGTTATGCCGCGATGACGTGCTATGGCGTCGTCGGTATGGCTGAGCAGCTCCAGGGCGCCGAGAGCGTGCGCCTGCTTGCCGGTCAGCGCCTCCGCAAGGGCGTGCTTGTCTCCGCCGACGAGAACGGCCTTACGGTCGATCTTCACGTCGTGCTCGAGAACGGCGTCAACATGAAGTCCGTCTGCCATAATCTTTCGAGCTCCGTTGCCTTTACCCTGCAGGAAATCGCCCAGATCGATCCCGCCAGCCTTAAGATCGGCATCCATATCGACGCGCTCAAGAGCCGTCTGAACTAGCATCCGAAAACGGAGATTCAAATACCCATGATTGCAAAGACCATTCGCACCTGTTTTCCGATCGCTGCGGCTGCCGTTTCCGACAAGGCCGAGGAGATCAATAAGCTCAACGTCTTCCCCGTACCCGATGGCGATACCGGCACCAATATGTCGCTCACGCTCGCCTCGGTGACCAAGGAGCTTTCCGCCCTTCCCGCCGATGCCGACATGGAGGCCATCGCGGGCGCCATCACCCACGGCTCCCTGATGGGCGCCCGCGGTAACTCCGGCGTCATCACCTCGCAGATTCTGCGCGGCGTGGCCGAGGGCCTTGTCTCTGCCGATGAGCCCATTACGTCCGCCAACATTGCCTTCGCCTTCCGTCGCGCCGTCAAGGTCGCCTTCCAGGCTGTCCGCAAGCCCATCGAGGGCACGATCCTCACGGTCCTGCGCGATGTCTCGACCAAGGCCGATGAGTGCGAGAAGAAGAAGTTCTCGGCTGAGGATGCGCTCGATGCCATCGTCGTTGAGGCGTACCAGTCCGTCGCCCGCACACCCGATCTGTTGCCCGTTCTGAAGGAGAACGGCGTGGTCGACTCCGGCGCCTTTGGCTTTGCCATCTTCCTGGAGAACTTTGTTGCCGCTGCGCTCGGCCGCAGCACCGTGGTCGAGGATTTCTCCGCTACGTTTGACTCCGCCGGCTCTGCCCGCGATGCTGCTCTTGGCCGCGTTGAGATCGAGGCCAACGATGACTGGGAGGGCTCGGAGTTCCGCTACTGCAACGAGTTCCTCTTTAAGGCCGACGCTCCCTTTGACGAGGATGAGTGCCTCAAGTTCCTGGGTTCCATGGGTGACTGCGAGCTGCTCGTGGGTGCTTACCCCGACTACAAGATCCACGTGCACTCCAACACCCCCAACCTGGTGCTCGAGCACATGCTGCAGCTTGGTCAGATCTACGAAGTCTTTATCCACAACATGGAGATGGAGGCCCACGACCGTACCGCCAAGATCCACGAGGACCAGGAAAAGGCCGCCGAGCCCGCAAAAGCCCTGGGCTTTGTCGCCGTTGCCGCCGGTTCCGGCGAGGCAGACATTCTCAAGTCCCTCGGCGTTGACGTGATCGTGTCCGGTGGCCAGACGATGAACCCCTCGACTGCAGACCTGTTGGGCGCGGTGGACCAGGTCAACGCGACCTCGGTCATTATTCTGCCCAACAACGGCAACATCCGCATGGCCGCCGAGGCCGCTGCCTCAGCCTGCACCGACAAGAAGGTCGCCGTCGTTCCCACCAAGACCGTTCCTCAGGCCTTCTCCGCGCTGTTCGCGGTCCTGCCCGATTCCGAGCTTGAGGATGCCGTCGCCGCTATGGTTGACGCCATCAGTGAGGTTCGCGATGGTGAGGTCACCCGTGCCGTGCGCGATTCCAGCGCCTCCGACGGCTCGCCGATTCACTCCGGTGACGTCATGGGTATTATTGCCGGCTCCATCGATGTGGTCGGCTCCGACGTGAAGCAGGTCACGCTCGATTGCATCAACCGTATGCAGGAGGAAGAGGAGGGCGACGCGCTGACGATTCTGGCCGGCGAGGAGCTGTCCGATGAGGCCTTCCAGGAGATTGTCGAGGCCATTGAGGAGGCTCAGCCCGATCTGGAGATTGACGCCCATCGTGGCGAGCAGCCGCTCTATCCCGTGATCTTCTCGATCGAGTAGGCATCTGCCTATGTCCGAGCTCTGCTCCGTGCCGCGCGTCTCGGATCGCTTTGCCCAGAGCAATGCGCTCGACGAGGATATTGCGCGACTCAAATATGTTTCGGGTAAACGTGAGGAGGCCCTTCGCCGTCTGGGAATTCGGACGGTGGGGGACCTCCTTCTCCATATCCCTCATCGATACCTGGACTTTACGCGCTCCTGGTCCATCGAGATGGCGCCCATCGGTACCGTGTGCACCATCATCGCCACGGTCGACCGTATCGTTCAAAAGAAGCCGCGTCCGCGCATGCAGGTGACCGAGGTCTCACTCGTTGATGAGACGGGCGTGCTGCAGGTCGCCTTTTTCCGTCAGCCTTGGATTGCCCAGCAGCTTAAGCAGGGCGACCGCCTGGCCGTGATGGGCAAGGTTGAGTTTGCCTACGGTTTTAAGCAGATGGCCTCGCCGCATTTCGAAAAGCTCGAGGACGGGCGTGCCGTGGGTACCATTTTGCCGGTCCATTATGTGAGTGATGGCGTGAGCCAGGCGTGGATGCGCCGTATCGTAAGCGGCGCGCTTGAGGTCGTCGGTAATCCCTTCGATCCGATTCCCGCGCCGCTGCGCGCAAAGCGGAAGCTCATGAGCAATCATCACGCGCCCGCCATCGCACATATCATGCA
>CABUBS010000218.1 GCA_902489855.1 uncultured Collinsella sp. | reverse complement strand
TGGGCTGGATGAGTGGAAGTTCTCGAGCCAGTACAGCACGTTGGAGACCAGGAACGAGCGGACCTCGCCGCGGGCGAAGTCGAACTTATGCGTGCCCCAGTTGGGGTGAATCTCGTGCTCAAACAGCATGTGGCCGTTAAAGGTGGCAAGGCCGTGGGAGTCGGCGCAAAAACCGCCGGGCACCCAGTCCATGATCACGCCGATGCCCGCTTCGTGGCACGCATCGATAAAGTGCATGAGCTGCTGCGGATTGCCGTAGCGCGACGTGGCGGCATAGTAGCCGGTCGTCTGGTAGCCCCAGGAGCCATCGAAGGGATGCTCCATGAGCGGCATGACCTCGATATGCGTGTAGCCCATGTCGCGCACGTAGTCCACGAGCTCCACCGACAGGTCGTCGTAGGTGTAGAACTCGCCGCGCTGCGCTGGGAAGGGATCCATGGGACCGGGGTAGTTGCCGTACTCGTCTGGCTCGCCCTGTGGCGCGTCGCCGTGGCGCTTCCACGAGCCAATATGCACCTCGTAGATGTTAAGGGGCTGCGACATGTGGTTATGGCCGGCACGACGCTTTAGCCATGCGGCGTCGTGCCACTTGTAGCCGTCGAGCGTCCACAGCACGCTTGCCGTACCCGGAGGGCACTCTGCCTTAAAGGCGTACGGATCGGCCTTGTAGAGCTTTTCGCCCTCGTTGGTCTCGATGAGGTACTTATAGAGCTGGCCCTGCTCGGCGCCAGGAATAAAGCCTTCCCAGATAGCGCTCGTATGCACGGGCACCAGCGGGTTGGCTTCCTCGTCCCAGTCGTTAAATTCGCCAATGACGTGGACGCTCTTTACGTCGGGCGCCCAAACGCAAAAACGCCAGCCGCGCGTACGCTGCTGCGTATCGGGGTGCGCGCCCATCTTTTCCCAGCTGCGCTCCCACATGCCGATGCCAAACAGATAGACATCGTCCTTAGAGAGCTCTGGTGCGTGCGGAGCCGGCTTGCGGGTTGCGGGCTTTTTGGTTACTGGCTTTAGCTTTGTATCGCTCACGTTTGATCCCATCATGACGCGGCAGCGTGTTGCCTTGGTGACTAGATGCGAAAGGTCCAAGGCTGCACGAATCGAAGGGACGGCGATAGTTCTATGATTCGTTCCACCTCGCGTGCTCGGTGGAACTTTCGGCAGAAACTACCATAACACCTGTACATTACTTTTATGGAGGAAAGTGGATTTGCGGTGGCTTTTAATCGGTGAGCGCCATGTTTATACCACTGGCAGATTTGCGATGGTAAAACTCTTGACAGTTTTACCAATTAGGGATTCAAGATTGATAGTTTGACGTTTGGTAAAACGTTTTTAGCAGGATGTTTACGATTTGACATCGAAAGGTTCGTTTATGTCCCAGACCGCCGCCCCCAATGTTGCTTTTATTTTCGATTGCGACGGCACGTTGGTTAATAGCACCCCCGTTTGGAGCTACGCTCAGCCCGAGTTATTGCGCCGCCACGGCGTTGATGTGACACCCGAGGATTTTGCCGATTTTGGCCCTTTGTCGCTGGAGGACGAGTGCCAGGCCTACCACGATCTGTGGGGCGTAAAGGAGGAGGGTCCCGAGCTGTATGAGGAGCTGTGCGGCATTTTGCTTAAGGGCTACTCGAAGGTAGCACCGATTGCCGGGTTGCTGCCGTTTTTGCAGCAGGCCCAGGAGGCCGGTGTTGCCATGTGCGTGGCCACGTCCACCACGGCCGAGCTGGTGCAGGCAGCGCTGGATGGCTCCGGCGTCGCGCCGTACATGGACTTTATTACCACCACGGGCGACGCAGGCCGCTCCAAGCATTTTCCGGATGTGTATGAGCTAGCGCTGCGTCGTTTGGAAGAACGCCGTGGACATGCATTTGATATCGCATGGGTTTTTGAGGACGCTGCCTTTGGCCTTAAGAGCTCCGGGACCGTGGGCTTTAAGCGCGTTGGCATTTATGACCCGCTGGGACACACGGATCGCGATGACGTTCGCGACAACTGTGAGATCTTCATCGACAACTACGAAGAGCTGGACCTTGCTCGCGTGCTTACGTTTGAGGGCTAGGCGAGGATTGTGGCTTGCAAAGTATTAGTAGTCTGCGGCTCTCCCGTGGTGGCAAGCGCCGAGCTTCTGCGCCAGCTGGCAGGGGAGTGCGATCACATCGTCGCCGTAGACCGCGGTTTGGACGCCCTGCTGGGCGCCGGCTTGAGCTGCGACGTCTATGTCGGTGACGCCGACACGGTGAGTAATGCAGGTCGTGCGTTGGTCGATGCCGCGGAGGACTTTGAAGTGGAGCGCCATGACCCGTATAAGGACTATACCGATCTGGCGCTGGCGCTCAATTCCGTCCGCCGTCGCTGGCCGGGTGCCGAAGTGGTTGCGACCTGCGCCACCGGCGGCCGTCCTGATATGGCGCTATCCGTACTGGGGCTGCTCGCGGGCTACGAGGATGCCCCTGTCTGGATTACCGAGGACAAGGTGGTCGCTCGCATCCTTCGCGCAGGCGAATCGTGGACCATTGAGGGTGCCGAAGGCAAGACGTTCTCCATCATTGCCATAGCCCCCAACACCGAGGTAAGCGAGCACGGCCTAGAATGGGAGCTAGACCACAGCCCCCTGGGCCTGTTGGCCGACACGGGTATCTCTAACGTCGTCAGGTCAACAGCCACGATCCAAGTCCACACCGGCACCGCCATCGCTTACCTCTACAAGTAAGGCCTATCGCATCAGGGTTTTATCGGGACGGTGGATAGAAATAAGCGCTCGAAGAGTGATTATTTCTGCCCCGTCCCAGGAAAACCCGTAAGTAAGAGATTCAACCCAAAAAAGTCCTTGCATCAAAGAAAGTCTTCCCCTATAGTATCTCCTCGTCACGGGGGCGTAGCTCAGCTGGGAGAGCGCTTGACTGGCAGTCAAG
>CABUBS010000217.1 GCA_902489855.1 uncultured Collinsella sp. | reverse complement strand
ATATCGGCGGTGCTGTTTCGCGATATTCAACAGTGCTCAAGCGAGCAAATACTCATCAAAGAAGCACTGGATAAGTCCCCTGAAGTGGTTATTGCGTATAAAACGGTGACCGACGCACTTCCTGGTTGGTACTCCAACTTCGCCTCTGTCGACGGGTTTAGCGGCTATTCTGATTTCGTTATTTACTACGTTGAAGACGAAACGGAGCCTTCGGTTGAGAAGAGCGTAAAAATAAATGAAGACGGCTCGCAAGCACGGTGGGATGAGACGTTTGACTGGAAATCAGTGGATGGCTCGAACGACAAAGGTGCGTGGATTGTCGACTGGACTGTCTATGCCAATCGAGCTAAGACGCCTGCCGGTGAGTATTATGGCGCAGGCAGGCTCAATGGCAAGGATGTCGTTGTTAAAGATGAGCTTCCTGATGGAATGAGTTATATCCCCGGTTCGGCTAAATATTCTTTGTATTCAAATCCCTACAGGACGGCGGTGCCCGGCCACGAATGGGAACATGAGAGAGAAAAAACCGAGGCTTCGGGTGTCTTGCTGACGCCTGCCGTTGATCGTCGAGCAGTTACGTTTTCGATTCCAACGGAAAAGTTGGGTAACAATACAGGCTATGTGAAGCTGACGTATGCAACTGCTGTCAAGAGGTCAGTGGTCGACACGTCAAAGAACCTCGGCGAGCTTACGAACTCGGCGAGTGCGAGCTCGGATAATAAGGAATTTAAGGCGGGCTCTGATACCGTACAGATCAAGAACGACGTATTGTCAAAGACCGGTGCGTCGGTAAGTAATAGCAAGCGAATTCACTACACCATTTTTGTTAACGAATCGGCATTGGACCTAAAAAGTGGAACCGACTATCTTGATCTGTTCGATGTGATGGACTCCAAATGCACGTTTGTGCCTTCGTCGCTTAGCGTGTCTGAGTGTGACAATGGCATTTGGCGTGAGTTGGCGAAAGAGCAATACAAGACAGCTCTCGATTTGGTTGATGAGGGCGCTGGAAAGCAGCAGCGATTGACGTTGAGGCTTCCCGATGAGAAATACCTGAAAGTCGAATATGAAGTTCTGTCCGGTGAGTCTGGTAACGTTTCCCTTTCCAACGAGGCTCAGCTTGAAGGTGTTGCAGACGGGTATGTTAAACACGAGCGTAAATATGACATAGATGCCGGCGCATCGGGAGGCGGAACGGGGTACGGCATTGTGGTCCACAAAGTGGATGAAAAGGACGTTACTGCGCCGTTGGCTGGGGCCACGTTCACACTCTATGCGATTGACATGGACAAGGTGCAGAGCGGTGCCGGTGTTGATGACGCAAAGACGGCTTTTTCTACCGAAACGACCGACTCTAACGGAAACGCGACTTTTGGAACGAGTTCGGACGCCATGGCTTCCTGCAAGCTTTACTGCCTCGAGGAGACGACGGCGCCTGCTGGATATCGCGTCGCCCAACCAACATGGATTCTGCTCAAAGGCAACGCGGACGAGGAGCAATACGAGCGAGCCATGAACAGGGCGAAATCTCTGCTTGATGCCAATACGGAGATAACGTCAGATGTAGAGATTTGGGTGTATGACGCGCCCCTTGAAGGCAAAGCGACGATAAAAGCAAATAAAGTGCTTAAAGGCGGAACCTTCAGGGAAGGTCAGTTCTCGTTCGCGCTTAAGGACGCCGAGGGCAAAGTGCTCCAGACGGCGACCAATAACGCAGAGGGCAATGTCTCCTTCAACGTCAAGTACAACAAGGCCGGCGAGTATCGCTACATCATCTCCGAGGTTGTTCCCGAGGGCGCCGAGAACAATGTCAAGGATCACATCACCTATGACAGGACCGAGTATAGGGTCACGGTTAACGTGGTCAACGGTACGAATCAGCTCGACACCACCGTCATCTATGGCGAGGGTTCCTCGACCCCGCCGACCTTTACCAACAGGTACTCGACCACGCTACCTGAGGCGGGCGGGGCTGGTTTGACTATGACGTATTTAGCTGGTGCTTCGATGCTGTGTTTTGCTGCGACATGGATGCATGCTCGTCGCCATCGCGATCAAGGTCGAGGTGGTAGCCGTGAGTAGGCTTTGCCGCCGCTTGTTGGCTATCGCGACAATAGCTACGGTCGCAATGCTCTCTTTTGCGATGTTGCCCGGGATGGCCCGCGCGGCAGGCACTGGAGCCATTACGGTGGACGGTACGGTTGCGACGCGGTATGACGCGTACCAGCTCTTTTCGGCGACCGTTGTCGACGATGCCGATGCCGACCAAAAGGTCGCAACTGATGTAGCGTGGGCGAATGACACGGTTCGCCAAGCCGCCCTTCCCGTGCTTCATGATGCAGGGCTTGATAACTCGGCATCGACGGCACAAGAGGCTGCCGAATGGATGAATGCCGACGGGCACATGACGACCACGCTAGCGGCAAAGCTTGCCCGTGTGATTTGCAATGCCGGTGCGCCTTCCGTGGCCCTTAACGCGGGCGCGGCGACCGAGCTGCCCTGTGGCTACTGGCTCATCGTCGCCGACGACGACGCCATCGCCCAGGGCGAGGCCGGCACCGCGCCGATCATGGCCCTGGTCGGCGGCAGCGCCGTCACCGTCAAGCCCAAGGCCGCCACTCCTAAGGTGGCCAAGCACGTGCTGGAGGACAGTACCGACGCCTGGCAGAAGGCCGCCGACGCCACGGTTGCCGACGACCTGTACTGGCGCCTCTCTGCCACGGTCCCGGCGGGCCTCACGGCCTACGATACCTATACGGTGCGGTTCGTCGACACCATGGGCGCGGGGCTCGACCCCTCCAAGGTCGCCGCGAGCATGCGCGTGTACGCGGCGGCGGGCGCGGACGGCGGCTTCGACGCCGTCCCGGCCGGCAAGGACGGCCGCGCCGGCACCGAGCCCGCCAAGGGCTGGACCGACATCACGGCCCAGTGCGCCACCAAGGTGGC
>CABUBS010000216.1 GCA_902489855.1 uncultured Collinsella sp. | reverse complement strand
CGTGGAACGCGCGCGCGAAACCCCCGCCGTTCTCGGCAGCCGCTGCACGGTGTTCATGAACAGCAGCGTCGTTTCCGAGCAGCGGCGCGGTAAGGGTCCGGGCGACATCATGGCCGGTCTCTGCCGTTCGATTATCGAGAACGTGTTCACCAAGGTCATTCGCGTTTCAAATCTCAACCGTCTGGGCGACAAAGTCGTCGTCCAGGGCGGCACGTTCCGAAACGACGCGGTGCTGCGCGCATTCGAGCAGTATCTGGGCAAACCCGTCACGCGTGCGCCCCACCCGGGGCTGATGGGCGCTATCGGTATCGCCCTGCTCGCGCGCGAGGAATGCCGCAAGGGCGACGCCGGCACGTCGTTTATCGGGCTCGATGCCGTGGAGCGCTTCGAGCATCGCGAGTTCGGCGGCGTTACCTGCCGTCGGTGCAACAACCGCTGCCAGCGCGCGGTCGTGGCATTTGGCGACGGCTCGCTTTACGTCACGGGCAATCGCTGCCCGCGCGGCGGCGCCATCTCATGGGATGAGCTCGTGCGCGAGGTTCCCGCGGCGGAGGAGCTGCGTCCGCAGGGTGCTTGCGAGGCACAGGCACCCGGCACGGGGCGCGACCGGACCGCGGCTGCCCCCAATCTCTTTGTCGACCGCGAGAAGCTGCTGTTCGAGTCGTACCCCACGGTTCCCGTCTGCGGGGGGCGCGATGTCACGATCGGCATTCCCCGTGTGCTCGAGTTCTGGGACACCATGCCGTTCTGGTCGACGTTCTTCAGCACGCTCGGCTTTAAGGTGCGCGTCTCGGGACGCAGCACCAAGGCGATGTACGAGCGCGGTCTGGCGCACGTCACATCCGACACCGTGTGCTTCCCGGCCAAGCTCGTCCACGGGCACATCCGCAATCTCGTCGACGCCGGCGTCGACCGCATCTCCATGCCCATCATCACGACGGTGCCCACCGAAAACACCGCCTCTACCAGCGAGTGGATGTGCGCCGTCGTAAAGGGATACCCCTACGTGATGCGCAATTCCGATAACCCGGAGGAGCGTTTCGGCGTTCCGTTCGATACGCCGCTGTTCCACTGGTACGACGAGGGCGACCGAAACCGCCAGCTCAAGGCGTGGTGCAAGGAGACCTTCGATATCGATGCCGACCTGGTTGCCAAGGCGACCGAGCAGGCGGACCGCGCGCAGGAGACGTTTGAGAACCAGCTGCAGCTGCGCGGCAGGCAGGTGCTCGAGAACGTGCGCGAGGACGGCGGCTACGCGGTGGTGATCGCTTCGCGCCCGTACCACAACGACCCGCTGGTCAACCACGGGCTGCCCAAGCTCTTCTCTGAGCGCGGCATCCCCGTGCTGACGCCCGATGCGGTGCCGGGGGTCTGCAACGTCGATCTTTCCAACAGCCGCATCGACATCGTGAACAACTACCATGCGCGCATGCTGTCGTGCGCGGTCATCGTCGCATCGACGCCCGAGCTCGAGCTCGTGCAGATGGGCAGCTTCGGCTGCGGCCACGATGCGTATCTCACCGACGAGATCGCGCGCATGATGGGCGAGATGGGCTCCAAGGTTCCGATGATGATCAAGCTCGATGAGAGCGACGTCGCCGGTCCCATGGGCATTCGCGTGCGTTCGTTTATCGAGTCGGTCAACCGTCGTCGCGCGGAGGAGCGTGCCGAGGGCGCCCGGGTGCACGCGGTCCATCCGCTCGACGACCCGTATAAGGTCAAGTACACCAAGCGCGACCGGCACGACAAGATCGCGCTGGTCCCCAACACCTCCCATGCGTTCTGCAGGCTCATGACCGCGGCGATGCGCAATCAGGGCGTGCGCGCCGAGGCCCTTGATATCGGGCGCGAGGATGCCATCCGCCTGGGCAAACGCTATGTGCACAACGACATCTGCTTCCCCGCGCAAATCGTGATCGGCGAGGCGCTCGCGGCACTCGAGAGCGGTAAGTACGACCCGCACGACGTCGCCGTGGTGACTGGCAAGTATATCGGCGACTGCCGCCTGACGCACTACATGCCCCTGCTGCGCCGCGCGCTCGACGACGCGGGATACGACTATGTCCCGGTGCTCACCAACGACGACGTCGATGCCCACAATGCGCATCCGGGCTTCAAGCTCGGCCTTGGCCCGAGCATCCAGATCGCCTACGGTCTTCCCATGATCGATGCCCTCGAGGCCATGCTTAGGCGCATCCGTCCCTACGAGCTCGAGAAGGGCGCGGCGGACGCTGCGTTCGACCGCGCGCTCGATGAGGTTATCGAGGGCATGGAGCGCTCCGGGCTGAGAGGCCAGGCGACGGGCTTCAAACGCGCGCTTGCGATCATGGACGCCGTTCCGTACGACCGCTCGAACCCGCATCCGACCGTTCTCATCGTGGGCGAGTACCTGCTCAATTTCCATCTCGGCGCCAACCACGAGATCGAGCGCTACCTCGAGGACAACGGGCTCGAGGTCATCGAGGCGCGCATGACCGACGTGATCCGCAAGACCTATTTCTACAAGCATGCGCAGTCGCGCGAGTTCCACGTCGACCTGTCGCTGCCCGAAAAGGCCTGGTACGCCACGGCGGACAACCTGTTCGAGCTCGCGCACGACCGTTGCGACCGCCTGGGCGCGGCGAGCCCGCTCTACGAGCCGCCGACGCGCATGCCCGAGCTCGTGCGCGCGAGCGATAAGATCCTGCACCATACGTTCGATGCGGGCGAGGGCGTGCTGATTCCGGCGGAGATCCTCGAGCACGCCAAGCGCGGCTGCCGCAACTTCGTGATCCTGCAGCCGTTCGGGTGTCTGCCCAACCATGTCGTGGGGCGCGGGCTCATCCATGCGCTCAAGGAGCAGTATCCCACGGCGCAGTTCCTGCCGCTCGACTACGATCCCGACGTGAGCTTCGCCAACGTGGAGAACCGTCTTCAGATGCTCATCATGAACGCCAAGGCGCAGGGGTGCGGTGAGGCGCATGGCGAGACCGCGTA
>CABUBS010000215.1 GCA_902489855.1 uncultured Collinsella sp. | reverse complement strand
CCGGCGAGGGCCTGATCCAAGATACCGTTGAGCAGACAATCGCCAGTATGGGCTACGTAGGCCGCGTAGGCATGAAGGACACCGACGTCGAGATCCTCAACATCATGATCGGCAAAACCCAGGTATGTTAGTTACGCGGTTTTACCAAACCGCGTAACTAGTCGACGCTGCAAACGCCCCTAAGCGGCAATCTGCCTTTCAATCGTCGGGCATGGCCAGAAGGCCTATGCCCTCCTCTTTCAAGGCACATTGCTCGCTTAGGGGCGTTTTCGCTGACTCATGCTCAACCTGCGGCGCTATTTTGTTTGGAGCGAGGGGTCCTATGACAGTTCGTCGGCTATTTGGTGTTCGTAGAAGGCTTCTACTACGGCGTTAAAGTCGTGGGCGAAGTCTTCCATGGTTCCGCGCCAGGTGGCTCGGCTGGGCTTGCCTTGGCCCACAAAGGCGGTTTGGATGCCGCAATCGGGGGACGGGAAGTCGCGTTTGGGATCGTTGCCCACCATAAGGACCTCGTGTGGCTCGAGTCCCATCACCTGAAGCTGCTCTAGATAGTAGGTGGCATCGGGCTTGCAGCGGGTGGTGTTTCCCATGTGCGTGACGAGCTCAAAGGGGGCGTCGGCCAGGTCGCCCCAGCCCATGCGGCACTCGATGGCCCCTTGGGGAAAGCTGGGGTTGGTAAAGAGCGCGCAACGCAGCCCTGCGTCCTGTACGGCCTGGAGCGCGGCGTGTGCGCCCGGCATGGCGTGGGCGTTAATGACATCGTCGTTCTTGTACGGAAGAACTTCGCGGTCATAGTAGGTAAACGCCTCGTAGATGAGGGGATCGGAGAGGCGGATCCCGCATCGGCGCTCGACCTCTTCTTGGTAAAACTCAAGATTGGTGCGGTTGTCCGTGCCGCTGCGGCGATTGGCGTTGAGGTCGACTAGGATGGTGCCGAGGCGTGCCATCGTGCCACCGCGGCTGCGGCGCCCGATATCCGCGAGCATCGAAGAGACATCCTTAAAATAGCGAAGGATGAACGCGTTGAGGTTGATGCTGAGAAGCGTCTCGTCCATATCGAAAACGACTGCTTTGAGCACGCGGGCACCTTTCTCGAAAAATCGATCTAGAATCGTTGGCTCCGGATACTTTACCCCAAAGCCGAATGCCTATCTGGTTATCGTCAAGTTGCGGAGACGTGTGTTCATAAGATTACGAAAAAGTCTCCACACGAGTAAAAAATCGCAGTTCACGCTTGAAATCGAACTCATTTCCCCGTAACCTATACAAACGTGATTGCATAAGCGTCACATTAGTATCTGTCGGCTCCCGAGTGTTCCTAAACGTTGTGTGCTTGTCGCACCCTTCTGTAGGTCCTAGCAATCGGGGCCCCGTAGTTCGAAAGGGGTCCACCTTTGAGTGAGATTCAGAACTCGTCCATTTTCTCTCTTGACGATGTCAACGAGGAGGAGATGAACAACCTCATCGACGGTACGATTACCGACTTTGATGAGGGCGATCTCGTTAACGGCACTGTCGTTAAGATCGAGCATGACGAGGTGCTCGTTGACATCGGATTCAAGTCCGAGGGCGTTATCCCGGTCCGCGAGCTGTCCATCCGCAAGGACGCTAACCCTGCAGACATCGTTGCACTCGGTGATCCCATCGAGGCTCTGGTTCTCCAGAAGGAGGACAAGGACGGTCGTCTGGTCCTGTCCAAGAAGCGTGCCGAGTACGAGCGTGCTTGGAACCGCATCGAGGAGAAGTTCAACTCCGGCGAGAACGTCGAGGGCGAGGTTATCGAGGTTGTCAAGGGCGGCCTGATCCTCGACATCGGCCTGCGTGGCTTCCTGCCTGCTTCCCTCGTCGACCTCCGTCGCGTCAAGGACCTCACCTCTTACATGGGCACCCGCATCGAGGCCCGCGTCATCGAGATGGACCGTAACCGCAACAACGTCGTCCTCTCCCGTCGCGTCGTGCTCGAGGAGTCCCGTAAGGCCGAGCGCTCCGAGATCCTGTCCAAGCTCAAGTCTGGTATGCGTCTCCAGGGCACCGTTTCCTCCATCGTCGACTTCGGCGCCTTCGTCGACCTCGGCGGTATCGACGGCCTCATCCACATCTCCGAGCTCTCCTGGAACCACGTTAACCATCCTTCCGAGGTTGTCAAGGTCGGCCAGGAGGTCGAGGTCGAGGTTCTCGACGTCGATCTCAACCGCGAGCGCATCTCCCTGGGTCTCAAGCAGACCACCGAGGATCCGTGGCGCGCACTGGTCAAGAAGTACCCCGTCGGCGCTATCGTCGAGGGCACTGTGACCAAGCTTGTCCCGTTTGGCGCTTTCGTCGACCTGGGCGAGGGCATCGAGGGCCTGGTGCACATCTCCGAGATGGCCAACAAGCACGTCGACCAGCCTTCTCAGGTCACCCACGTGGGCGACAAGGTTCAGGTCAAGGTCATGGAGATCGACCTCGACCGTCGTCGTATCTCTCTGTCCATGAAGTCCGCTGCTGAGACTCTGGGCGTCGAGATCGAGGTTACCCCGCTTCCTTCCGAGAAGAAGGACGAGGAGACCGACGCCGAGTAAATCGGTTTGACGATCACTTGTTTTAAGGGATCCGTCCGCAATGGACGGGTCCCTTTTTGCTTTCGCTGCTGATGCACGCGATGCTACCCGGGCTGTCCACAGGCTATTGGGTTGTCGGTGCATGAAAAAATGCCGACATCCCGCCTCGGGGAGGAGGCGGGAACGCACCGAGTAGACGGAGGGGTGCGGAGCGCGGTCGCGTCTCGACTGACGACGTTGCCCATCGACAGGACCATTGTAACGCATGGCGGTTCTTGGTTTATCGTGTCGAGCGTTTGCGTTGTGCCATTGCCTGCGGCAACGGTGTGTTACACTCTTGCACTGCTGAGCGGGCCAGACGGTCGCGCGATGTGCTGCTTGCAGCACGCGTGAGGAAAGTCCGGGCTCCAGAGGGCAGGATGCCGGCTAACGGCCGGGCGGAGTGATCCGACGGAAA
>CABUBS010000214.1 GCA_902489855.1 uncultured Collinsella sp. | reverse complement strand
GCCGATAAGCGCGACTATGGCATGACCATCGGTGACCAAAGCCGAGCCGTTCTTGGCCTTTGTCTTCTCGACAGCCTCTGCCAGGGCATCCTCGGCCGCTCGCTGGATATTGACGTCGAGCGTCGTCACGATGTCAACGCCGTCGACCGCAGCCACCTTTTTATAGGCACCGCCCGCGATATAGCTGCCGTCCCTCGCGCGCTCGCGCACGAGGGAACCGTTCGTGCCGGTCAGAAGCTTGTTGTATTGCTTTTCGAGACCAGTCAAGCCGTCGTTGTCTACATTCACTACACCCAGCACCTGCGATGCCAGATTGCCGTATGGATATACGCGCTTCATGGCCTGCTCAAAAAGCACGCCGGGCAGGTTCTTCTTCTCCAGCGCCGCAGCGTCGTCTTCGTCCACCTGGCGCTTGATATACACCCAGGTTCCATCGGACTCAACGAGCTTGCGGCAGGTCTTTTTATCGATTCCAGTTGCCTTGACCAGCGCCGACACCGTCTTGTCAACATCCTCGACAAGCTGGGGGTTCACGGCGATGTTGCGACATTCGACCGACGACGCCAGCACGTTACCGTTGCGGTCGTAGATGGTGCCACGTTTGGCATAGAGGGTCTGCGTAAGCAGGCGGCGCGCATCGGCACGCTCGCGCAGTTTATCGGCTTCGACAATTTGATAGTCGGCAAGGCGAAAGACGCCCAAGCCCAAGCCAAGCCCAATGAAGCCCATGACGGCTTTGCGGCGAGGCAGAGGCGTGCCTGTGAGCCATTCGGTCGACGAACTCTTGCGCGACCTGGTGTTATGCACTTGAGGGCCGCCCGAGCCGCGAAGTCGCGACGCCGGGTCGTTGCCACGGGACTGTCCGGCGTTGTAAGATTGCCGACCCGTTCCTTGATAACCAGAACGTCCCCGCGACGAGGGACGTCCAGAACCGCGGCCCCCATCGGAACCGCGGCGATAGTCATTTGTCATACTCAGCTACCGTCTTGCTACTGAGCGGTCGCGGTCGCGTTGGCGCCCGCGGCTGCATCCTGCGAAAAGTCAAGTGTAACGCTCTCGCTGGGCTCCACCATGCCATAAGCGCCCGCAAGGTCGCGAATGCGCGTGTCGGCGCCATAGACCGAATGCATGACCTCCAGGTCGGAGCTCTCATCGGTCGCCTTTTCGAGCGTGTTGGTAAGCTCGGCGTTGCTGTTGAGCACCTGGGCCGTAACGCCGGCGAGCGCCACGCGGGCGACGCCGATCGTCATGAAGATGGCCGCAATGATGCAAAACGTTTTAAGAACGCTCATGAAAACCGGGCTTACCGCCTGGTTTGCCTGACGGCCCGCGCCCGTGTAGACATCAAAGCGCGGCGTGCGCTGCTCACGGGGAGCAACGGGGGCCTGCGGCGTCTCACGATAGGCGGGCATGGCGTTCATATCATAGGCGAGTGCTGCGCTTGAAGTGTTGTAGCCCATGATATGCCGCCTCCCATCCCGAGTACGTTGGTAGTGTGTTTAAGCTTCGTTTATGGTGCGAGCGGGAGGTCCAATATCGCGCGGTCGCGCCTACAGACGCTGCGCCACGCGGATTTTGGCTGATCTCGCCCGAGGGTTGCGCTCAACCTCATCAGGCTGGGCAACCAAGGGTTTGCGGGTGATGACCTTGAGTATCGGCACGTTGCCGCACACGCACACCGGAATCTCCGGCGGACACGTGCACCCCTGGCTCATCTCCTTAAAGTGGTTCTTTACGATACGGTCCTCGAGCGAGTGATACGAGATGACGCAGATACGTCCGCCCGGGTTGAGCCACCTGGTGGCGGCATCAAGCCCTCGTTCGAGCACATCGAGCTCGTGATTGACCTCGATGCGAATGGCCTGGAAACTTTTCTTGGCCGGGTGTCCGCCATGCCGACGAGCGGCAGCCGGGATACCCGCCTTGATGATCTCGACAAATTGGCCGGTGGTTTCGATCGGTTCTTGCTCGCGGCGGCGCACGATCTCGCGCGCGATCTGCGAGGCGAACTTCTCTTCGCCGTAGACGCGTAGAATCCGGGCGAGGTCGTGTTCGTTATAGGTGTTGATGACCTCAGCTGCGTTTAAGGTGTTATTACCCGGATCCATCCGCATGTCCAATGGGGCGTCCTCGTTATACGAAAAGCCCCTGCCAGGGATATCGAGTTGCGGTGACGAAACGCCCAAATCGAACAGGAAGCCATCGACCCCGGGCACCTCGGCCGAGCAAAGTAGCTCGTCCAAGTCGCCGAAGTTGCCCTTCAGCAGCTGGTGCGGAACGCCGGGAACCTCGCGGTCCAGACGGGCGCCAGCGGCCTCGAGGGCCATGTCGTCCTGATCGACGCCGAGCAAAAGGCCCGTCTCCCCCACCTGCGCGGCCATCTTTACCGAATGGCCGGCACCGCCAAGGGTGCAATCGCAGACAACGGAGCCGCTCTTTAGCCGCAGCGACTCAAGCACTTCGCCGAGCATGACAGGTTCATGCCGATATTCTTGTGTCAAGATCCCACGCTCCATCCGTTACCCGTGCCTTGCCCTTACGAGAAGAAGAGGTCCAGCAGGGCCTCATCGTCATCGTCCTCATCGGCCGCGGCGCGATCCCAAACCTCAAGGTGGTCGTAGTTGCCCACAACCGTGACCTCGCGGTCGAGGTTCGCCTGCTTGCGGAGAGACTCGGAAAGACCGATACGACCGGCGCTGTCCACGTCCATCGACGTGGTGCGCTTGTTGATCGCCCTCATGAGCTTCTGGTCATTAATGTCACGCGGGTTAAAACCCTCGTGGCCCTCACGACCCGCGAAGAGTCCTTCGACCCACTTATCGAAGGCCTCGGCAGAGAACACGTACAGAGCATCGACATCCAGGGCTTTGAACACGCGAACGTGCTCTCCAAGCTCCTCGCGAAGGGGTGCAGGCAGGGACAGACGACCTTTTGCATCGAGATTGCGCTCGTATGCACCAGTCATTCCCATGTGCGCCCTCCCCTCGGTTACTCAGATGGCACGTACGCGGGGAACCACC
>CABUBS010000213.1 GCA_902489855.1 uncultured Collinsella sp. | reverse complement strand
ATTTGCCCATGATGCGCAGGTTGATGGACCACAGACTGATCTGGGTGAGGATTCCGGCGAGGATCGCGGGAATCTCAAAGACGGTGGTCAGAATGCCCGTGACGGCGCCCGCGATGGCGCCGGCGCACATGCCGGCCAGCACGGCGAGCAGCGGGTCGACGTTGTTATTGACGATGAGCACGGCGCAGACGCAGCCGCCGAGGGCAAAGCTGCCGTCGCAGGTCATATCGGGAATGTCGAGCAGGCGGAACGTGATAAACACGCCAAGCACCATAATGCCCCAGAGGACGCCCTGCGAAACGGCGCCCTGCAATGCAATGAGCATGCTTCATACCTCCTAGGATAGGGTGGACACGTGAGTCACCATGATAGCGGTAACAATGCATAAAAGAGCTGCGGCCGGATGTTTTGACTCATCCGAAACAAGCAGGGCGAACGCCGGTCTTTGGCGTTCGCCCCTGTGGCTCAGATATTGAATAACACGTCAACGGCGCGAGTGCGTGCCCTAGACGCGCTACCGCGCATGGCGCTACTCGTCCAGAGCGGAAAGATCGATGCCCAGAGCCTCGGCCATCTCGTCGTTCTTGACGACGACCAGGTCTTTGCTTGAGAGGTGCTTGATCGCCATGTCCTCGGGCTTGGCTTCGCCCTTCAGGATCTTGACGGCCATCTCGCCTGCGGCGTAGCCCAGATCCTCGTAGTTGATGGAGAGGGTGAACAGGCCGCCGGCCTTGCACATGCCCTCCTCGCCGGTCACGAAGGGGAGCTTGTTCTCCTTGCAGATCTGGCCGACCTGCGAGGCACCCGCGGCGATGGTGTTGTCGGTGGGGGAGTACAGCGCATCGACTTTGCCCACGGCAGACTCGACGACGGACTGAATCTCGTTGGAGCTCGAGACGGTGAAGTCAGTGTACTGGAGGCCCAGCTTGTCGAGCTCCTTCTTGGCGGCCTTGATCTGGACGTCGGAGTTGGACTCGGCGGTGCAGTAGAGCAGGCCGACCTTCTTTACGTCGGGCAGGACCTTCTGCATCATCTCGAGTTGCTCGGCGACCGGGGTAAGGTCGGAGGCGCCCGTGACGTTGGTGCCGGGCTTGTCGTTGTCCTGGACCAGGCCGGAGGCGGCGTAGTCGGTGATGGCGCAACCCACGATGGGGATATCGGCCGTGGCACCGGCAGCAGCCTGCGCGGCGGGCGTGGCGATGGCGTAGATCAGGTCGACGCCATCGCCCACGAACTTGTCGGCGATGGACTTACACGTGGACTGGTCGTTCTGGGCGTTCTTCTGGTCGATCTTGACCTTAAGGCCGCTCTCCTTGATGGCCTTGACAAAGCCGTCGTTGGCGGCATCGAGTGCGGAGTGCTCGGTGAGCTGCAGAACGCCGATGGTGTAGTCGGAACCGGCGGCAGCGGAGCCGGAACCAGAGTTGCCGCCGCATCCGGCGAGCGGGGCGAGCGCGAGCAGGCCGGCGGAGACCAGAAGGCCCCTGCGGCTGATGGTGATGTCCTTCATATCATTACCCCCAGTATAAAAATGGCTGGAAACACTGCACTGGGACAAAGTGCAAGTGGAACTATAGTAGCGCTGATGTCCATTTTTACAACAGCCTGGCGGGTTTTTTAATACAGAATCGGATGGGCGGTACGGGTAGTCGAATGGGCGGCGGAGGGTCTTATGCGGCGGAGGAGGCGTCGTCCTCGTCTAGGGCGGCGAAGAGCTTCTTGCCGTCGAGCAGGCGCGTGCTGACGTTTCTCATACGGGCGATCTCGACAGTGCGCAGTGTATCGTCGGTGCCTCGGGCGTCGTAGACCGTTCCCAGCAGATACGAGATGCCATCGCGCTGCCTGATGGCAAAGGGACGGAGTGTCATCCGTGCTGCTTCGGTTTCGCCGCGTGTCGTGACGCTCGAAATATCAAAACTCACCGTGGTTCCGTGGTCGATGGCCTGCTCGACGAGCTCGCACGTGTCGATGCGCTTGACGGGCGTGCGTGTGGCCTTGGTGGATTTGCCGCCTGCGCTTGGAGCAGGCTCGGGTGCATCGAGGTAGCCGCGAACGTCGGCACTCGCCATGGCGACCAGGTGCTGCGCCATGCTTTTTCGAATGGCGATGGGCGTGGAGCGGTTGCGCATGACCATGCCGTGGAGCCGGATGATCTCTTCGTCGGTGAGCGGACGGGTCAAGAGTCGATAGCCCACGCCGCGCTTGTACTCAATTTCGTATCCGGCATGGCGAAGTGCGGAGATGGCGGTGTAGATGCTGCGCCGCGCCGCCGAGATGGGCATGCGGGCGGGGTCGTCGGGATGGGCGAGCCGCCGGATCAACTCATCGGAAAGCATGGCCTTGTCCTCGCCGGTGTTTTCGCTTAATAGTTGCAGGATGCGAACGGCGCGATAGGCTGCCATCGAGGCGGCGCCCCTCGTCGTGGTGTCGTAGGTTTCAACAGCGGCTTCGGTCATGGTGCCCACGTCCTTTCCGTTTTGGGTGGCGACGGTATGGAGCCTAGGACGCGGGGCTTTCCCAGGGGCGCAGGGCGCTCTGGGCGGTCGGTAGTCGTCGGCAAACGGCGGGTCGAGTTTTCAACAGCCCTGCTCAACTGACCAAAAACTTGCCAAAAGCTTGACGGATGCTGTTGAAAAAAGCGTCTCTCGACCGATGTCGAGAGACGCTTGTGCGATGAGCGTTGGCGTGTGGCGACGCGAGCTAGCGTTCGACGATTAGAAGTCGGCGTTGCCCACGGTGCGCGGGTGCGGCAGGACGTCGCGGATGTTGCCCACGCCGGTCAGATACATGACCAAGCGCTCGAAGCCCAGACCGTAGCCGGCGTGCTTGCAGGAACCGTAGCGGCGCAGGTCAAGGTAGTACTTGTACTGCTCGGGATTCATACCCAGGTCCTTGATGCGGGCCTCGAGCAGATCCAGGCGCTCCTCGCGCTGGGAGCCACCGATGATCTCGCCGATGCCCGGCACCAGGCAGTCGGCGGCGGCGACGGTCTTGCCGTCCTCGTTCATGCGCATGTAGAACGCCTTGATCTCGGCCGGGTAG
>CABUBS010000212.1 GCA_902489855.1 uncultured Collinsella sp. | reverse complement strand
GGCGCGCCCGTCATGATGCGGACCGTCTCGCCCGCGCCGATTGCGCCCTCAAACACATGGCCCGCGGCCTCGTGTCCGATAACGTCGAGCGTCACCGGCGCCTCGCCAGATGCCTGCGCCAAGTCCGCCGAGCGCACGGCATATCCGTCCATAGCGCTGTTGGCAAACGGCGAGATGTCGATATCGGCCACCGCGTCCTCGGCCAAGGGAAAACCAGCCGCCTGCCACACGGGAATCTCGATGAGATCCGTCGGAGCAACGTGCGACAAAACAATCGACTGCGCATCCTCCAACGGTATGAGTTTCTCTGCCATATGCACCTCTTAATGCCACGGCGCACAACAGGGGCGCCAATTCTTTATGCTTGTCTCAGTATAATCCCCCGACGCACGACCGCGACTCGGCCTGTACCCGCAAATACACCTGTCGGTTGCAGGCCGCGAAACAGAATGGAAACCAACCCACCGGCTCGTCGCGTTTACCGCGTTTTATAATTGCTTGCGTTGCAACCTAAAAGAGGAACGTATGGCTCATAACGACAAACCCGAAAGCGCAAACAAAGCGCAGGATCATTTCCAGCCGCTCGACGACGGCGGTTTTTTCTCCCTTAATGACGTCATCACGGCAGGCAGGCATCAACTTACCCGCTCCGAGCATCTCTTGGCTGCCGACACGCGCCGCAACGCCCGCAACCTACTAGCGAGCACTAAGTTGCTCGTACTCGTCGTCACCGTCTCGCTCGCCATGGGCGTTGCCGCTTGGGCGTTTTTGGCCTCATTAAATATCGCGACCGACTATCGCGAGCACCATGCGTGGATTTACGCGCTGCTTCCCGTTGTGGGCGTTGCCACCGCATGGGTGTACAAAAACCACGGTCTCGCCGCCAAGCGTGGCAACAACCTGGTCATCGACTCCGCTCTGGGCACACGCCTCATCCATATGCGCATGGCCATCCTCACCTTCGTCTGCTCCACGCTCACGCACCTCACCGGCGGCTCGGCCGGTCGCGAGGGAGCTGCGGTGCAGATTGGCGGCACCATCGCCAGCAACATCTCGAGCCTCGCCCACCTCAAAAAGCATGACCACCACGACCTCATGCTCGCCGGCATCTCGTCGGCCTTTGGCGCCGTGTTCGGCTCGCCCCTTGCCGGGGCTTTCTTTGGCATGGAGATGTGCTTCATCGGCAAGATCGACTACACCGCGGGCATCTACTGCCTGGTCGCTTCGTTTACCGGCTACTTTACGTCGCTTGCCTTGGGAACCGAGTACGAGGCGAATGTTATCGCCAGCGTTCCCAACATGACACCACGGACGGTTGTCATCGTTGTTATCAGTGCCATTATCTTCGGTCTGACGGCACGCCTCTTTGCCTGGTCAGTTCGAACCGTCAAGAGCCTGTACGGTCGCTTTATCACCAATTACCTCGTTCGCGCACTCATAGGCGCACTCGTGGTTTTGGCCGCCTATGCCCTCCTCGACGCCTGGGACTACGCCGGCCTTTCCACGTGGCTTTCCGGCGCCGGATTTGCCGGCAACACCACCCTGGCGGACGCAGTCATCAAGTTGGTCGTCACAGCGCTCACCTTGGGCGCTGGCTTCCAAGGCGGCGAGGTCACGCCCCTGTTTGGCATCGGTGCGGCACTCGGTGGCTGGATAGGTTGCCTTACCGGGCTCGACCCCAGTTTTCTGGCGGCTCTCGGCATGCTCGGCGTGTTCTGCGCCGGCCTCAACGTGCCCATCACCACCTGCATGATGGCCATCGACCTGTTCCACGGCACGGCCGCCGGGTTCTTTGTCATCGTGGCCTTTATCAGCTACCTAACCGGCGGACACCGCGGCGTGTACCCCGCCCAGCGCATCATCTCACCCAAGCGCCGTTCGCTTATTGTGGATGAGGGCGGTACGGTAGCGGATGCCATCGAGCGCCACAACGACCTGATAGAGTAGACGTTAGTATTCGCCGTGCAGCCACAATCGGGGGCAATTCGACCTGAGCGCGACCGCACCGTCACGTCATACGCCGGGAGTCGCCCCATGCATGCAACTGATTTTGCCCGCACGCTCATCATCGCCAACCCAGCCGCCCAGTCGGGTGCGGCGCGCGAAGTTGCCGAGCGCCTGCAACGCTTTTTGGATATGACCGCGCGCGCATCCCAGTTTGACCTGGTGCTGACCGAGCGCATGGGACACGCCAAGGAGCTGGCCGCACAGGATCAGGGCTATCGCACCGTTATCGCCCTTGGCGGCGACGGCGTGATTCACGAGGTCGTCAACGGGCTTATGACGCAAGAGGAGGGCACCCGCCCCGCCCTTGCCGTCCTGCCCGTGGGCTCCGGCAACGATTTTGCCCAAACGCTCGGCATCGACGATTTCTCCGGCAAGGATTTTGGCGCGCTGCTCACCTGCGAGCTGCAGCGTCAGGACATCGGGCGCATTCGCTCGTGGAGCCCTGCGAGCGGCAGCGGCGAGGCTACCGTTGAGTACTACGACCAGACACTTTCGGTCGGCATCGATGCCGCCATCGGCCTGGGCACCACCAAGCTGCGCAAAAAGACGGGCTTGACGGGCGCTCCGCTCTACACTCTCTCGGGACTTGAGCAGTTTGGCCTACGCTATCGCAACTACCCCATGACCATCAGCTTTGATGGCGCGCCCGCCGAGCGCGTGCGGGCGATTATCATGGCCATCCAGCTGGGACCCACCTATGGTTCGGGCTATCGCATCTGTCCCAACGCCGACCCGTGCGACGGCATACTCGACGTCTGCTACGCCTGCGGCCCCGTTCCGCGCGCGGTCGCGCTTCCCATGTTCCTTTCGGCCAAAGATGGCCACCATACCAAGCTGCCACCGGTTCGCATGCGCCGCTGTCGCCATGCCGAGCTTACCTTTGAGGAGCCCGACTACCCCATTCAGGCCGACGGCGAGCCCGTTGTCGCCTCGCGCATCGAGGTCGACATCCTCGCCGGCGCCCTCCACGTCTGGCACCCCACCCGCTAACCCCACCTAAGTTGCGGTGAAATAGGGACTGTTTAAGCAGCCAAAGCCGCAAA
>CABUBS010000211.1 GCA_902489855.1 uncultured Collinsella sp. | reverse complement strand
GGCGCCCTGTGTGGCGGCTTCGACTCGACGTTGGCTTCACAGCGCCGCAGCGATCGCTTCAGTCACAAACTTATTGAGTGACTCACCCTTCTTTGCCGCTGCCAGCGCTGCTTGCTTGTGGAGCTCAGAGCCCGTTCTTACGTTGAACGAGCCCTTAAAAGCCCGCTCGGGTTCCTTGCCCTTCTCGGCGCAAAACTCAAGGTAATCGTCGACGGCGTCGTGGAAGCATTGCTCCACTTCTTCAGCCGTGGAGCCTTCAAATACGATTGCGTCCCTAATGCCGGCGACCATACCTGTTAGCACATGCTGTTCGGCATTGAACTCGACCGGGGCGAAATAACCTTTGTATGCCAAAACGTTACTCATGACTACCTCCGACATCTTGCAGAAAGCGAACGATGTTTCGAATGGTCCCCGCTGTCAATTCGTCAGATGGATGAGGCGCGTGCATTACGAACATCCTGCCATCTGATGGCCTGTAGAAGCGAACGCGCGATCCGGATGTCTTGCCTTTGCTGTCCATTTCAAAGCCATATGAAGCCATGACTTTTAAAAAATCCGCATACCGATAAGTTGAAGGGCAGCTAAACAGTTGGGCGATGAGTTTATCGGATCGAGTCATCCCGCCTCACATTCTGCAACTATATTCTAGTTGCAATTTCAGGTCGTTGCAAGCACCTCTACTATAGAACATGTGTGCGTATAGAACAAGTGTTCGAATCACCACTGAGAATGGGGACAGGCATCTTTGTGGTGGTCTGTGCTGTGGAGTGGGCGTCTGCGGCAGTTCGTCTCGATCTGTAACAGTAACTCGGCAAAATTGGACCTAGATGTTACAGATTGAGACAAAGGGCCGGCGTCATCCGGAAACGTCTCGATTTGTAACATCTGGAGCCAATATTGCCGCCTTAGCGTTACAGATCGAGACAAATCGGCAGACTGCGGCAAAAGAAAAAGGTAGATTTTCGGTCATGTCCCAAAAATCTACCTTTGTGCGTTAGCCCAACAGGTCGACTACGGTGAAGCCGGCGCTGCTCTTGGCGATGACGTCGCGGCCGCCAAAGACGCAGGTGGGCGACTCGGCTGCGATGCGCGTCACATCGGCGCCGAGCGAGCGAAGCTCACCGGGCGTGGCGGCGAGCATCTGGGCGCGGCGCTCCTCGCGTGCATGTGGATCGAGCCCGGCCAGGTAGGTCGTGTTGCGGCGCTTGGTGAGCGCGTACGGCTTCACCGGCGCGTCCATACCGCTCACACAGCTCACGATAAAGCCCTCAAAGGCGGCCTCGTCGGGCTCAAAGCTGCCGAGCCATTCGCCTGCGCGCGCCACGCGCTCAATCGAGGGGTCGATTGCCGGGTCGCGGTAGGTGTAGAACGCCGCCTGGCGCTCGCCGGCCGCGCGGAATCCGCAGCCGTACGCACCACCCTTCACGCGGATCTCGTTCCACAGGTAGTCGTAGGAGAGCGCGTTGGCGGCAACCGCCCAAGCGCCCGTCACGTCAATGCCCAGACGACGCGGATCGCACGCACACGCGGCAAAGCAGATGTCGCTGGGGATCACGAAAGCCTCGTGGCGGTCGCACGGCGTCGGCACCACGAGCGCGTCGCGGCCGGCATCGGCGCCGTCGCCAGCGTCCAGCCCCAGGTCGCCCGCGGCATCCCAGTACGCGTCAAAGTCCTCGTCGCTGCCGGTAAAGCTCGCCATGCAGCCGTCGGCCACAAAGATGTGGCCTGCCAGCTCGGCAAGCTTGGCGCGCAGGCCGTCCAGGCGCTCGTCAAAGTGGTCGAGCAGATCGCGCAGGAACAGATAGAAATCAACGCCCGAAAGCTGCTCGCGCACCACGGCCGAAGGCGAGCTGTAGCTCATCGCGCGACCGAGCGCCGCCGAGTGGCCGTTATTGATAAAGCCCTGCTCAAGCCCAATGCGAATCTGCGTGAGCACGTCGCGCATGCGGTCGGCGTCGGCGTCTGCCAAAAGTGTGCTCGACCATACCTCGCGCGGCAGACTCGCCAGCGCATCGATCTTCTCGGACAGGGCGCCGGCGCTCACCAGCAGGTAGGGGCGCACGCCGTCCACGTCGGGCTGCGTCATGACTTCGGTCGTAAAGCTCAAAAAGCCCAGCTTGCCGGCGAGCAAGTTGTCGAGCTCCTCGGCCGAGTGCTCGCGCGTGGGCAGCTGCTTAAGCAGGCGGCAGAGCAGTGTCACATAGGGCAGGTCCTCAAACGCGACGCAGCTCAGGTCGAAATACTGCATGGCGTAGGCCAGACGGTTGGTGGGGATGCCGTGGCGCAGGCAGGGGATGGGCGCGGTCGTGTCCACGATCAGCGGCGGCTCGGGGCGCGCCTCGCCAATGTCGGACACGCGCAGGCGCGGCAGCGTGGCCTTGGCCTCGGGCGTGTCTTCCGCCTCCTGCGCGGCACGCAGCGCGGCCGTGCGCTCGACCACGTCGGCCAGCTCGGCATCGGTCATGGCATCGCGCTTGGCTGCCAGCTCGGCGGCCTCGGCACCCTCCGAACCCTCGGCGGCGTCCACCGGCACCAGCTCGACCAGTGCCATGTGATTGTTCTGCAGCACCAGCTCGCGCAGCAGGTCCTCAAAATAGCTGCCGTCCAGCTCGCTACGCAGCTCCTCGTACACCGGGCCGTACTTGAGCGCCAGCGTCGCGGCGTCGTCATCGTAGAGCCACGTGCTCAGCGCGTCGCACGCAATGGCCACGCCGTCGGCGATACCGTAGTCGCGCTGGCGCAGGTCGTATTCGTTGCTGCTGATGATGGCTTCCAGACGCTCGCGCGGAATGCCATGCTCGCATAGGTCGCGGCAGGCGTCCTGGAACACGCGGCGCAGCTCGCGCGCCACGCCGGGCTGCGCGTTTTGCAGCATGATGAGCTCGTAGGGCTGCAGGCTCTCGGCCGCGGTGTAGCTCACCACGTTGCCGCCCAGGCCGGCGGCCAGAATGGCCTTCTTAACCGGCGCTTCGTTGGAGCCCAGCAGTGCCTCGAACAGGATGTCCGCCGCGATCGTGCGCTTGCGGTCGAGCGCGCTGCCCAGCACAAGACCCAGGCCCAC